>JAYTKG010000523.1:0-2066 GCA_043730435.1 Acidimicrobiia bacterium
CGTTCATCTCGGGGTCGCCCCGCTTTTGGCAGGTTCCGAAAGGCTGGCCCGTTCGGCCTCCTACTGTGTCGAAGTTCTCCTCGGGCTTGCGGACACGTGTCGGCTCATGTCAGCGACCGAACGGAACAGACGGGCTGTCCCTTCCCGTCGCCATGGCAACCCCGTGCGAAATCCCGTGTTGGCCGATGGGCTGGAACCCGCCCACTTTGTCCGCCGAACACCCGATCGCCGCACCGGCCGAGGTCGATTTGGCGTTCTGATCCTGCCGCGATTGCTCGTGGCTTTGTCGGTTTGCTTTGGTGGGCTCGTCCTGCTTGTCCACACGGCCACTGCGGCGTCGCCGCTTGCGGTGCTCACAGCTGCATTTCCCGACGGGCTTGTCGGGCGGCAGTATCGCCTGGCCCTTAGTGGGCGTGGCGGCAGCGGCGCGCTTCGCTGGGCCGCTAGCGGGCTCCCGTCGGGACTCACCATTGCGCCCGACGGCGTCATCATCGGAACACCCCTATCATCGGGCAAAGCGCCAGTAGTTGTAACCGCCACGGACAGTACCGGTGCTACGGCCACGAAACCGCTTTCGCTGTCCATCATCGCACTCCCGTCGAACGCCTCGTGGATCTCACCTCCAAAAGGTCGCGTACTCGACCTTCGTGCCACAGCAACAGGCATCAGCGTTGATCGTGCCGAGCTGGGGTACCACGTCGTTAGTCAACTCGGGCTTACGAACGGAACGGACGTTTCCCCTCCGATCAGCACAATTCTTGCCTATAAGTACCAAGAGATCCTGGAGGGAGGCGGGTGGCGGAGTTTCGGCGACCGTGACGGAGTTGCAGAAAATGCCCTCCTGAATCGTTACGACGCTACGGGTGCACTGAAGTGGACACTTAACGTTTCTACTCTCGAAGGTAGGTGGGGCAGCAGCGTAGTGGCATCCGATGGAATTGTGTATGCCCTCGAATACAACCCGTTCGGCTCCCCGACGTGGGTTCACGTCGCCGATGACGAATTGGGAACCGAAATCTCCGGATTTCGTCCGGATAGCACGCTTAGAGGTGTGCTGCCGCTTGAGGGCGGCGTAGTTCTTGTTGATTCGTACTACTCAAGCGCGATTCAGTTTTACTCGCTGCAATCCGGATCGTCGTCGGTGGTGCAGGTTCCGCACGGAGCAGGGAACTCCTCCTTTGTATCGGACGGTAGGTCGGCGGTGTTCTCGCTTACGAACGACGGGGAGCAGAGTTTTCAAGGAACCAAGTGCGACCGGAATCAGACGGTAACCCGAGTAACGGCGCAGGGGGTTGCGTGGAGCGTGGCCGTGCCAACAGGTTGCGCTCACCACCTAGCGCCGTTGGAAGATGGAGGTATTGCGTACCTAATGACCGATGCTCAAGGCCGTGTGCGCGTCAGGTCGCACGATTTCAATGGAACGCTTCAGGTCGACCATTTCGTCCAGACCACTGGTACACCAGGCGACGTTTCGGACCGCCGCTACGGCGCACTTGGTTCTCTCGGGAATGGCAACCTTGGTTTGGTCCTCACGACAAGCTTGCCGTGCCCGTCAAAACCTAATGCGAGGTGTGGTCGGGTCGAAGCCCAAGCCATTGATTGGGTCACGGGCGACGTCCGACAGGCGGTGATGGTCCCTATCCCGACCGAACCGGGATTCGAGAGCACACAGCTCGAGTCGTTCACCACGGTGTCGAGATTCGGTATTGCGCTCGATCTTCGAGGGTCTGATGAGTACCTTTATCCGTACCAATCTGGTGGTAGCTGGTACAAGGTTGGGTTTCTCCAACTGCCAGCGGGCGATGGTTACGTCGACAAAAGGTTGCCCCCGATCTCAGTCGACGCAACCTGTCCTCCTGGAAAGACTCGGAGGCCGGGTGACACGAACTGCGACGGTTACGTTCGTGTTGCGATTTTAGGAGACTCGTACATTTCGGGTGAGGGTTCTTACAGCTATCTCGATCGGGACAGCGGGAATAGGTGTCACCGCTCGATGTCTTCGTGGGCATATCAGGTCTCGTCCGTGACATTGGGCGTTGGTGAGGGTCAGCTGTGGGGCGCTCGAG
>JAYTKG010000524.1:0-6998 GCA_043730435.1 Acidimicrobiia bacterium
CCGGTGAGTTCTCTACGGCTGGGCGCGGCCTCGTAGCCTGCCCGGTATGAACGGGAGCTTTATATCCGACGGGAACGCGCTGCAGCGGTACTTGGTGGAGCCGATTCGGCGGACGGAGCCGGGGCCGCCGGCGTTGCTTTTGTGCCACGGGTTTCCCTCGGGCCCGCTCGATGCCCGGCAATCGGCGCTGACGTTCCCCGAACTGTGCGATCGTGTCGCCGGCCCTGGCGTGTGGGCCGCCATGACGTTCACGTTCCGCGGGGCGGGCCAGAGCGCGGGGCAGTTCTCCATGCTCGGCTGGCTGGCCGACTTGAAGGCGGCTATCGACCATCTCGAAGCCGAAGTGAAACCCAGCAGCATCTGGGTGGTCGGCTCTTCAACCGGCGGCTCGCTGGCACTCGCAGCGGCCGAGAATGACCCTCGCGTGAGCGGCATCGCGCTGCTCGGTGCCCGAGCCGACTTCAGTGCGTGGACCGAGCACCCGCACAAATTCCTCGAACATGCCCGCGAGATCGGCGCCATCCGAGACGCCAGTTATCCCCGCAAGTTCAGCGACTGGGCCAGTGAGTTCAGCAAGGTCCGCCCGCTGGAAGCAGCCCGCAACTTCGCCCCCCGACCGATGCTCGTGCTGCACGGCGATGATGACGATTCCGTACCCTCCAGCGACGCTCGCCGATTCGTTGATGCCCATGGTGACGCCGAACTGCGGCTACTTGCCGGGGCGGGCCACCGATTGAGGCACGACCCCAGAGCGATCGCTATCCTGCTCGGGTGGCTCGACCGCCAGCTTTCGGAAACGCGATAGCTCCAGACCCATCCGGCTAACATCTCAGGGTGCGTAAGGACCCTGCTACCCCCGTCCAGTGCCTGACCGTGGTCGTGCCCTGCTACAACGAGGAAGCCACCATCAAGACCCTGCTCGACCGCGTCCTCGCATCCCCGTACACGAAGGAAGTCATCGTGGTCGATGACGGCTCGAAGGACCGCTCGGTCGAAATTGCGTCCGCTACAGGCGATACCCGGGTGCGCGTGCTCAGCCAGGGTCTCAACCGGGGCAAGGGTGCAGCCATTCGCCGCGGCTTCCAGGAAGCCACCAGCGAAGTCGTCATCGTGCAAGACGCCGACCTCGAATATGACCCCGACGAGTACGTGCTGCTCGTTACTCCAATCCTCGATGGACGCGCCGACGTCGTGTACGGCTCACGCTTCGCTGGCGGCAATGAACGACGTGTCCTGTACTTCTGGCATGCACTGGGCAACAACTTCCTCACCACGGTGTCCAACATGTTCACCAACCTGAATCTCACCGACATGGAGACGTGCTACAAAGCCTTCCGGCGCGAGGTGCTGCAGTCGTTCACGCTCGAAGAGAACCGGTTCGGCGTTGAGCCCGAGATCACCGCCAAGGTCGCTCGGGGCAACTGGCGGATTTATGAGGTTGGCATTTCCTACGACGGGCGCACCTACGCCGAGGGCAAGAAGATCGGCTGGCGCGATGGCATTCGAGCCATCTTCTGCATCGTGCGCTACTCGCCGTTCGGTGACCGCGTCGGTGTGCAGCGACTCGAACCAATGGTCAAGGTCATTACGAAATCGCGGGCATAGAACTTGCGGCAGGCGGACAAACCGGTCGACTCAGAAGCCAAGCTCGATGAGGTACTGGCCGAGCTCGAAGGGGCAAAGAACTACAAGGATTGGGTGCTGGAATTGTTGCGCCCGTTCACCCAAGGTCGCATCCTTGAAATTGGCGCCGGTCGAGGCACCTACGCGAGAGAACTACGTGGCCTCGGCCAATGGCTGACGGCGGTCGAGCCATCGGCCAGGCTGATCCCTCCGCTTCAACAGCAGCTCGCCGGTCTCAGCGACGTAACAGTGATCAACGGCACGCTCACCGACGTCGCCGATGGGAACTTCGACACCGCCGTTTTGCTCAACGTACTGGAACACGTCGATGACGACCGTTCCCTCCTCGCCGACATCTCGGCGAGGCTCGCACCGGGCGGAACAGTGTGCATCTGGGTGCCTGCGTTCCCGTCGCTCTTCGGTGAGTTCGATCGATTGGTCGGCCACTGCCGTCGCTACCGCAAGCGTGATCTCGAAAGCCTCCTGGTCACCAGTGGCTTCACCGTCATCGAGTCTCGTTATGCCAACCTGCCGGGCTTCTTCGCCTGGTGGCTGATCGTGCGTCTGATGGGCGCCAAGCCCACCGCAGGCCATCTCTCCACCATCTACGACCGCTGGTTCATCCCCGCCATACGGGCCGTCGAGAAACGCGTGAAGCCGCCGTTCGGTCAGAGTCTCTTCATCGTCGGGCGTCGTCCGTAGCCGCCAACAGCGGATCAAAGTCGATCTCTCGGTAGCGGGAAACCACCCGCTGGCGATCAAACAGCAACACGCCCAACAGCGCCAGTAGCCCCACGCCGGATCCGATCAGACCGCGCCAGAAGAGGTTGGACACGTAGGAAAAGGTGACGGCGTGTTGCCCAGTGGGCACCGCCACGCCGATGGAGAACCCGTCCACTTCAACCAGCGGAGCGGCCTTCCCATCGACCGCCACTTGCCACTCGGGCACGTACTGTTCGTCCACTCGAAGCACACCGGCAGCACCATTGGTTGCCACCGATACCGAGCCGTCCCGCCTTCGAACCACCTTTGCGGCACTGACTCCGGCCGTTGACGTAACGGTCGCTTCGCCGACCCAGCGCGGGTTCTCCCATACCTGCAACGTGTTGTCGGTGAGCACCGGCCCGGTCCACCCCCGCGAGAGCACGGCGACGTCGTCACGCCGACTTTCGAGCACCAGGTAGTGCACCCCGAGGCGACCGAACGCGTCGAGGTTCAGCGGTCCACCAATTTGCCCGCGCAACGTGACCGCCGGGTTGAGTTCACTTCCAGCAGCCTGAGCCATGGCCGTCAGCCACCGCTTCGTGATCTGAATGCCGCCGTCGTAACCGTCGATCGAACGGGCGCCGACCAGATTGTTGGCGTTCGGCCGCAACCCGTTGACCAGGTAGGGCGTGTCGGCAGCATCGTTGGTGATGGCCAATGAACGTCCGGGATGGCTGGCGAGAAACGTCGGAACGGCTCCGGCCAATGCCGACACACACTCTCGGCGGATCGATGATCGACCAAAACTGTGTGTGTTGAATCGCCCGAGTTCGCCAACGACCAAGAGCAAGAGCAACGTCGCAGCCAGCCAACGCGGCCGTAACCACGACGCCCCAACCATGAGCGCCGCCGTGCCCAGCCATGCGCCGACGACTAGGTGCCCCGGCGCCTGCACTGACCCGATTAGTGATGCGAGCGCAATCAGGGCGGCGGCCAGAAGTACCTTGCGAAAGGCTTGCACCGGCAGACGCGCCACGCGCAACGCGTCGATTGCCGCAGCCGCAGCGATGGCGGCCAGAAACGTGGGAATGATCATCCATCGCGCCGGCACGCGGGCGAAGGAGAACCCGGGCACCAATTTGCGTGCGGCTCGATACAGGAACGTCGAGGGTCCGAATGCCAACAGCACTCCACTCACTGCCGTGACCACCAGCAACACGGTTGGGCCGCGCCGGCGACGCCATGACACACCCGCTCCCATCAGTGCCAGCAGCCCGACTGAAGCTCCCAGGAAGCTCACCGTTTCGAAGCCGCCGGATGACGCCACTTGGTCAAGGCTGCGTGGATTGCCGAGCACGGTCTGCACGACTCTGGCCGGGTCCACCGCGAAGCCCGTGGAGTCTTTCTCCGAGGCCTTCGCCACCTCCGACACGGCGGCTCGGTTGGTGGCCTGTGCGGTCAAAAGCAACTGAGGTGCGGCCAGCATTGTGCCCAGCGTGCCAGCGGCGATCAGCCAGCCCACTCGCTTCCACTTTCCCGAAACCCAGATGCTTACCGCCACCACCACCAGCAACAACGGCAACTCGATGTACACGATCTGGGGATGACCTGCCAGCAACGTCAGGCCTGTCACCACGGCCAGGCCGACCATCCAACGACGTTGATGGTTTCCGAAAAACAGTCCGTGAATGCACACGCAGAGCCACGGCAGCCATGCGAGCACGAGCAGCTGCTCGAACTGAATCGACTTCGTCATGCCCATGCCTGACCCGGTGAACGCAACGGCTGCAACGACGCCGGCAGGAGCCCGCAACGACAGCCGCCGAGTCACCAGAACGATAAGCCCGTTGGCCAGGATCAGCATGTGCAGCGCCGCGAGGAGGCCGATGGCCCGGTTGTCGTTGAAGAAGTAGCCAAGGAACTTGAGCGGGTACAGCTCGCCCGTCTGGATGTTGGCCAGATGGGGTACACCGCCAAAGATCCCACTGTCCCAAAGCGGTATGTGCCCCGCGGTCCATTGCCGTCGCCCGACCGCGAAGTTAGGCCCGGAGTAGGCCAGAGTGTCGAAGCCGACGACATAGCGGTCGGGTCGGATAAACGGCCACATCAGCCAGATCGTCCAGGCCGTTGCGGCAACGTGTTCGCCCGCAGACATCCAACGGCGGGGCTGGTTCGGCATAAGGATGAGGCTAGTTGGCCGTGCCTATCGACCTAGGGCTATCGTGCGGCCTGAACAGTAGGATTTCTGCCCATGAGTCGCATAGCTGTCATTGGCACCGGGTACGTCGGTCTCACCACGGGTGCATGTTTCGCCAAACTCGGTCACGACGTGATCTGCGCCGATATCGATGAAGCCAAGGTCGCTTCGCTGCAACGAGGCGAGATCACCATCGTGGAGGCCGGTCTCGATCAGCTCGTGCAGGAGGGCATCAAGTCGGGCCGCCTATCGTTCGTGCTCGGTGCCGAAGCCGCCGCGGCCACTGCTGAATTCGCCTACCTCTGTGTACCAACCCCGCAGGGTATGGACGGTTCGGCCGACCTCTCCTACGTGGAGATTGCCGCCAAGCAGATCTCGGTGGTGTTGCCGCAAGAGGCCATCGTGGTCAACAAGTCGACCGTGCCGGTCGGTTCCACCAAGGTGGTCGAGAAGGCGATGGGACGCCCCGACGTAAAGGTTGTCTCCAACCCCGAGTTCCTTCGTGAGGGCTCGGCGCTCCATGACTTTTTGAATCCTGACCGCATTGTGATCGGTGCCGATGATCAGGCCGCGGCCATTAAGGTCGCGTCCCTGTATCTCGGTATCGCGGCGCCGTTCATCATCACCGATCCGGCCTCTGCCGAGACCATCAAGTACGCGGCCAACGCGTTCCTCGCCACCAAGATCAGCTTCATCAACGCGGTGGCAGCGGTGTGCGAAGCCGTTGGTGCCGACGTGAATGACGTGGTGCTCGGTATCGGTACCGACAAGCGAATCGGCCAGGACTTCTTGAAGCCCGGTCCGGGTTGGGGCGGCAGCTGCTTCCCGAAAGACACCTACGCCATGATCCGCATCGCCGAAAATGCCGGCTACGACTTCGACCTGCTGCGCGGCGTGGTTGAGGTCAACCGCGAGCAGCGCCGCCGTGTCGTGCGCAAGGTGGAAGAAGCCGTGGGCGGTTCGGTTTCGGGTAAGACCGTGGCGCTGTGGGGCCTCACGTTCAAGGCCCGCACCGATGATCTTCGTGAGTCACCCTCGCTGGAAATCGCAGCCATGCTCATCGCTGCCGGAGCCACCGTCAGAGGGTACGATCCAACGGTGCACGCTGATTTGAATGGCATCAAGGTGTCGGCTGATCCCTACGCCGCAACCGAAGGAGCCGACGTGCTACTCGTCGGTACTGAGTGGGACGAGTTCAAGTGGCTCGATATCGACAAGGTCGCTTCTGTCATGAACGGCAAAGCCGTCGTCGATGCTCGCAACCTGCTTGATGGCACTGCGCTACGCCGCGCCGGCTTCAGTTACGTCGGCATCGGCCGGAGCTAGTGCGCGTCCTTCTTGCGGGTGGGGCCGGCTTTCTCGGCAGTCACCTCAGCGACGCCCTGTTGGCGCGCGGCGATGAGGTCATCGTTGTCGACAACTTTCTGACCGGTCAGCGCAAGAACATCGAAAAGCTGTTCACGCACGAGCGCTTCACATTCATCGAACAAGACGTCACCCAACCGTTCACGGTTGAAGGTCATCTTGACGCGGTGATGAACCTGGCGTCACCCGCTTCGCCCGATGACTTTCTGCGCATCCCGCTGGAGATCATGGCGGTTGGTTCTGCCGGTACCAAGAATCTGCTCGACATCGCAGTCGCGAAGAAGGCTTGCTACTTCCTGGCGTCTACCAGTGAGGTCTATGGCGATCCACTCGTTCATCCGCAAAGCGAGGAGTACTGGGGCAACGTCGACCCCATCGGCCCCCGCAGTTGCTACGACGAAGCCAAGCGGTTCTCCGAAGCCATGACCATGGCCTATCACCGCACCCACGGACTCGACGTGCGCATCGTGCGCATCTTCAATACCTACGGCCCGCGCATGAAGCCCGATGACGGCCGCGTGGTCGGCAACTTCTGCTTCGCGGCCATTCGGGGCAAGCCCATCACGCTGTACGGCACGGGGGAGCAGACCCGCAGCTTCTGCTACGTGGCCGACGAAATCCGTGGGTTCTTAAAGCTGCTCGACGGCCCCATCACCGGGCCCTGCAACATCGGTAACCCGGTCGAGTTCACGCTGCGCGAACTGGCCGAGCTGGTGGTGGAGCTGACGGGCTCATCGTCGGAGATCGTGGTGGTTCCCATGCCGCCCGAGCGCATCGGCGACCCCATGCAACGCCAACCAGACCTCACCCTGGCCACCACCGCCCTTGGCTGGAAACCCGAAGTGGACCTGCGCGAAGGCCTCACCCACATGATCGCCTGGCTCCGCACCCAAAAACTGGACTGACCCGCCCGGCCCGACCGTGACGTCAGGCCGAGCGAGCCAGCGAACCGTTGTGGACCTTCAGTGAGAGTTTCGCAGCGGTGGGGCTACTACGAGTTTGCGTTGCCGGCGTTCTTGGCGGCATCCGAGGCCATCTTGTAAGCGGCCATCTGCATGTTCTGTTGCGCAGCAGCTGCGCCGGCGGCCTGCTGCATCTGCTGCATCTG
>JAYTKG010000525.1:0-3419 GCA_043730435.1 Acidimicrobiia bacterium
CGACCAGCACCCCCAGCGCAATCATCAATCCATAGGCATTGAGCTGTATCGGACCAATCCCAACACGATTGCCGGGTGGAGCCGGGATGAACGCCCGCACTTCAAGACTCCCGATCGAAGATACCGAAGAACCGTCCACTGAGCGCACCCACGACCAAACCCAACAGCAGGTACAACTCGCTGTGACCACCCGGCAGTAACACGATCGAGGTAAATCTCATGGCATCGTTCACACCAATGATCAACAGTGCCAGCAGGAGAAGGGCCACGGCCAGCCACCGATGCCAGGCTGGTCTAAAATCGCGCAGCTGTACCGGACGACGAGGCGGGGTGTATCGCGCATTCCCAGCAGGAGGTGCTGGGAGCAGCGGCGAGTTGTCCATTTTCGGGGGTGTCAACGGGTCCGGTTGACACGGCTCCGGGGCGGCGCCCTTCCGGGGGGTATGCCTGCCCGGTTTGCCCTTGACCTTGCTCACATCTCGACCATACGACACATTGTAGTATCAATTGAGTGAGCACTACCCGAAGCCGCACACGCCGAATTACTCGACGACGCCTTCAGGTCCTGATCATTGGTGCCGTAGTCCTATTCGTGGCGTACCTCATCATGGAGATGCCGGGCATGGACCACTCCGCCGTGCGAGACACCGGAACATCCCAGAAGTCCGTCACCCACGATGGCATGGTTGTGCCCACGGTGAACGCCGTTGGACCCACCCAGTTCGATCGGCTGATGGACGACCCGCAACGGGTGCTCTTGAACGTGCACGTCCCCTATGACGGAGAACTGCCGATGACCGACCGCTTCATTGCGTATTCCGACATTATCCAAAGCTCGGCAAAACTCGCAGGCTTCAAGGACAGGCCCGTCTTGGTGTACTGCCGCAGCGGACGAATGTCAGCCATCGCAGCCAAAGCTCTGCTGAACCTTGGGTATAGCAACGTCACCGAACTCAGTGGCGGAATGAACGCATGGGAATTCAGCGGTCGAAAAATCAAACGTCGGTCCCTGAAACCAGCGCCGCCGACACCAACTGACCAACCGACCGGCACAACTACGTATATCGGATGAGCTTGCGGTCCTGCTTTGCACTTTTTGGGCTGTTACCAATTCCACGTCCCGTTGTTGCTGAACTTGTTCCTTGAGCAGACCCGCACCTACGCCCGTCATCTCCCAAATCCACGCGCCCGACTCACCAGCACCGAACCCGCCCGACCCGGTGCTGCTAGTTCCATTTCGATGTTGTAGTGGCCGAACACGGCAATGAAAGCCACGCCGTCAAGATCAAGCAGGCCGTGCTGGTCGAGGAACTCGATGATCTGGCGGCGTTCCAGCGCCGACACCGGACTGAGAGCGACAGTCATCCGTGCCCGGCTGGCATGATCCTGGCCACCGCACAATCGGTGAGGCTCACCCTCCTTCGAGGCCGTCAACGCAACGATCTCGGCGACAATCGCTGGCGCCGCTCCCACGTCACACTTGCGATGATGCGCACCCCACATACCCCCGCCAACTGCCGTCGCCGCCAGGAGGGTAGAACCCAACAACATCGACGTTACAGCCTTGCCCGTTCGGCCGAGCAGGAACGCAGCACCCACTACCAGCAATCCAGCCAGCCAACCAATGGCCACGGGATCATGCACGTACCGGTCCCACGACGATGACGAGCGGAGCAGACCGACCATCGCCACGACAAAACCGACCCCCGCCGCGACGCACATGCAGAGGTGCCAGCGACGCACCCATCCTGGGTGAGCAACCTGCACTTGGTCGAGTTCGTCCCAGCTCATCGCTGTCACAGCGTACGAGCTGAGCGTGCCGGCGGGCCATCTCTACGTGTTCCCCATTCGCTCCGTCGAGAGGTGACCTCCGCCAAGCGACATAAGTCAGCCTTGATCGCCACCATCCGTCGTCGCGAGGGCTCAGCGAGGAGGAAACCAGATCCATCGAGGATGCCAACAGAGCCGACAACCACCGGCGAAGAACGTAAGCTGAGTTTCGAAGTAGGGAGGTGCTGAGCAATCCTCGCAGCTGAGACACCGTGGAGAGTCCCACGTAACATAGGCCGTGGGAACTACAAGACTATGAGCATGAAGAATCGTTTGGTCGGTATCCCATTCGTGGTGTTGCTTGGTTTGTTGCTGCCACCGCTCGCTTCTACGGCACAGATCAGCGGACCGCGCAAGGTCAATCTATTGCTGACTGACAATGCGTATTCGCCGAAGACAATGTTGAAGGTTCGCAAGGGTGACACCATCGTGTTCACGTTCGTCAACAAGGGCAAGGTGTTGCACGAGGCCCTGATCGGTACTCCCAGGGTTCAAGCGGCGCATGAGAAGGAGATGTCGGGCATGGGCAACACGGCCATGGCGGACGAAAAGGACAGAGTCAGTATGAAACCCGGTCAAACCAAGAAGCTCTCCTTCACCTTTGACAAGGCGGGGAGCTACGAGATCGGTTGCCATCAACCCACTCACTACAAGCTGGGTATGAAGGTGTCGATCACGGTCAGCTGAGCGGGATGTTCAATTGCCGTTGGTGGACCAATGCCACGGTTCGCTCGGAAGATTTTGCAGTCCGTAGCGGCCGGCGTTCGCCTTCAGCCACTGGAATGCGGCGCTGCCTCGGCCGTTGATGAGCGAACCGTTGGCCGTGAAGTCGATCGCCATAGCTTGTTCGTGCATCGACTGACCGGGCCGTGCCGTCGGAGGGGCACACGACGACGCACGGGCTTGGTAGACAGCGAAGTCGCTGGAGCCGCAATGGGCGCGTCGCAGCGCCACCTGTTGTGCTGGGTTGCGGTAGCCGCCTCCTCGTAGGGTGATTCCGTCGGACGCGGCGGCGTCGATGAGTTGTCGAAGGGGCTCGGCTAGTGACGCGTCGACGGTGATGCCGTAGACCGAAGTGAGACTTCCGGCAGGGGGTTCCACTGCTCGCACAACGGGTTGGTCTGGTACGGCGGGCGGAAGGAGTCTGGCGATCGGCGACTTCTTGGCGGCCAGCAGCTGACGCAGTTTCAACGCCCGGGCGTCGTCGGCTTGAATGGCCGCAATGAGCACATCTTGGCGGCGAGTCAACTCCGACGATACCTTCGTATCTAACGCAGCAAGTGACTCTGCTTCCGAGAGGGCCCGCTCCAAACGGGTCTCGGCGGCATCGGCCAATCGGCTGCGTTGACGTTCTGTTGCTTGGAGCGCTCGGAGTTGCGCTGCGGTGGTTTTGCGCTTCGCAGTCGCCTGTCGACGTTTCACTTGGGCATCAGTGAGAGCGATGTCTCGGTCCTGGCGAGCGGCGCGTAGGCGGTCGGACTCGTCGGCGGCCACACCCATGGCCACCGACAGATAAGTGGAGCGACGGCCAGCGAGGTTCAGATCATCGCGTTCCAAGGATTCGACTGCGAACTTAGTTGCCGAGCCCG
>JAYTKG010000526.1:0-5309 GCA_043730435.1 Acidimicrobiia bacterium
GCCATGCTGCGATCGTTCTGCCGTCCACCAACGGCCCGGTATCGGTCTCGGCCGTATCGTCTTCGTCGCCTTCGACTCCTTCTCCGGGCCCGGCCAGCAGACTCCGATACAGCGCTGACGCGACGAGAAGTTCCTTGTGTGTACCGTCAGCAACGACACGCCCCTTGTCGATGACGACGATGCGATCAGCCAATCGGAGGGTTGATCGACGGTGTGCTACCAGGATGGTGGTTCGGCCCTTCATGATCGTGCTCAGCGTGTCGTGGATGGCTTCTTCGGTGGTTGCATCTACCGACGATGTTGCGTCGTCCAGCACGAGGATGCGCGGGTCGCCGAGGATGGCCCGGGCCAACGCAACCCGCTGCCGCTGACCGCCCGAAATGGTGACGCCGCGTTCGCCCACCACCGTGTCGTATCCCTGCGGCAGCTCCTCCACGAAGCGGTGCGCACCCGCAACTCGAGCAGCCGCCTCGACCTCTTGTTGAGTGGCGTCGGGACGAGCGTAGGCAATGTTGGCCCGGACCGTGTCGGAGAACAAGAACGCCTCCTCAAACGCAACTCCGACCTGATGTCGTAATGAGTCGAGTGTGACGTCTCGCACGTCAATCCCATCAATCGTGATGCGGCCCGACGTTGCGTCATAGAACCGCGGTAGCAGCGCCGTCACGGTCGACTTGCCCGAACCACTCGCGCCGACAAGCGCCACAACCTCACCGGCGCGAACATGTAGATCGAATCCGTCAAGCACCGGCTGCTTCAACGAATACCCGAATCGCACGCCTTCAAATCGAATCTCGCCGCGAGCGGCCGGCAAAGCTAAGGCGTCGGCCCGTTCGATCACGAGTGGCGTGGCATCTAAGACATCAAGCACCCGCTCCGCTCCGGCCCGAGCCTGCTGCGAGGTGGCGAACACCACGCTCATCATCCGCACGGGCGCCACCAGCTGGACGAGGTAGGTGGAGAACGCCAGGAACGTGCCCAGGCTGAGGCGGCCGTGTATCGACAGCCAGCCACCCAACGCCAGCACCGCCACCTGGGCAAGGACCGGCCCCGTCACGGCCTCGTCGACAACTCCGGCCACTTCGCCAGAACGCTGCTGGGCGTGCCAGGTGGCTGGAAACACAAGGCTTCGCATCCGCATCGACAGCACCAACAGAATCGGCAATGTCACCAGCGTCACCAAGCTAAGCAACGGCGAATAAATCAACATGACCACAAGAGCGACAATGAGCAATACCAGGTTCCCAACCACTATCGGCAAGAAGCCGAGCAGTGTCTGTAACAAGCCAAGATCAGACGAGGCACGCGACACCAGCTGTCCCGTTTGCAGTTTGTCGTGCCCGGCAAAATCGAGCCGCTGCAAGCGTTCGTAGATGGCATTGCGCAGATCGAACTGCACCTCCAGGCTCACTCGCCCACCGAACCACCGTCGCACGTAGGCACAGGCAAACGTGAACAATGACGCCGCCGCCAAGATGATCAACAGCGGCCACACCGGTCGACGATGAGCGACGATCACATCGTCAATGACCAGCCGTTCCACCACCGGCACCAGCGCATAGATACCCTGCCCCGCAACCGAGACCCCGAACGCCACCAGCGCATCACGCTTATGCGCCGCCACGAACGGCCACAACCGCTTGATCCATCCCCCGCTACCAGCCGGAGCTGGCTCTAGCGGTCGAGACTCCATCGCCGCCACACTACGCCGGGCCGCACGACAGGGCATTTCGATGCGTAGCTCGAAGCTACCCACCAACTCAGGCTAATTCACCCTCCAACTCGGCCCGGTGGAGGCTCAGTTCCGAGCAAAGTGCCCGAGTTGGAGGGTGAGCGGCGCCTAGTTGGAGGGTGATGGTCAGCATCGTCACGACGCTGCTCATCCTCCAACGTCGTGGACGCGTCACGGGGCTCTGGTGTTTCCGGTGTACGCCACCCGTGGACCTGGCGGAGGATTCCAGCTGTTGGAGAACAACCTGCCCGAGCTCGCCGATCCGAAGGACTGCTGAAAAGCTCGAAGCGCTAGGTGAGCCGCTTCGGGCGAAAGACAGCCGCTAGTCGGGTCGAGAGCGCGCCGAAGATGCAGCCGAGAAACAGGGTGGCCAACACGGTGAAGTACACGACGCTGTAGGGGCGGGCGAGAATGTCACTGATGCCCCTCGACGCAACGTCAGCAACGCTGTGGTGGTGCTCGACAGGTTCGAGCCCCTCTACCCCGGTGATGATCCACCAGAACACTACACATGCGAACGCCCCGAACGTGGCCGGGACAAAGTACCAGTCGCCGAGGAAGACCGAAGCTACGAGCAGCGCGGCGAGGATCACGATCCACAAACCAATGCCCCAATAGTCGGACAGGCCGGCGGTCTTGATGGCCAGCACCATCGTGGCCATGCCAGCCGTAGCGCCAACAATGCAGGCCACCACCACTTTGCGAAACGCCAGCAGGTTTCCGCCAGCCGCGAAGTAACAGGCCCACGCTACAAATCCAGCCGGAGGCACGAGTTGGACGCGGATGGGAACCACTCCGTGACCCGCTATGAGCCAGTGAAATCGGACGTTCAGCACGAGCTCCATGTAGATGAGAGAGAGCAACCCCACCGCCATGGCAATCGGAAAAAGACCCCTAACTCTGTCGGCCATTGCGCCTTTTACTCTCCGCCGTTCGTCGCCATCCGCGCGTCGTCGACACATTCGTCTTCGTCATCAAACCCCACTCGAGGAAACTGCAACACGACCCCCCGGACGTGCTGTGGCGACAGTACCACCGCCGGTGAGGCGCCTCTATAAATTGTCGTTAAACCGACATGAAGCGACGAAAGATGCAGATCCGACCATCGGTGGTCGCTGAATTCGCGTAGAACGGCACAGCGGTCATCTCGATGAGTTCTAGTTGACCGCTTTGTTGAAGGCGCTCGAACGCGTGGGCAAATCCGGATGTCTGCCACACCGCATCGTGGACCGAGGCAGCAAGGAACCCGCCCACGCGGAGTACGCGTAACAGCTCATCGAGACAGTCCGCCGTGACGTGACCACTGGTGAAGGTACCGGTGCACACAACCGCGTCGTAGCTGCAGTCGTCGATCGCAAGTGACGTGGTGAGGTCCGCCACCGCCAGCCGTTCATAGACCTGCCGATGCCCGGCCTGGGCCAGCATCGCTTCCGATAGGTCGACGCCGTCAAGTCGCGAGAATCCCCGCTTCGACAGCTCTACGCCCACCAGTCCGGTGCCACACCCGACATCGAGCGTGAACCGATCCCGCCACGTCACCACTGCTGCGAACCGATCGGCGAAGCGGGTAGGCACGACATAGCCGAGACCAGAGAGCATGGTGCTGTCGTACGTCTCGGCCCATTCGGCGTACAACTCCTGGCCGTCCTGCTGGTCACGGAGGTTGTAAGCGCGGCGAAGAAGGGCCGCATCGTGTTCGCCGACATCAGGCGGAATGAGTCCATCGGTCACGGTCGAAGCTTACGGATAAATCGCGCTACGACTCGGCAAGGACCTCTAGCGCCAGGTAGGTAACGGTTGGCCGATCGAATCAGCCAGCACACCCTCCACTGCGTTGAGCGCCAGGAGAGAAAACGTGGTCGGCAGCAGGTTGGTCACAATTAGTCGGGCACCCTCGGCTTCGGCCAGCGTCCGACCGATCGACAGGCCGAGTCCGTGTTGTTCACCGACCTGGCGCCGGAAGAACTGTTCGGCGTCGGCAGCGATAAGACCCGTTCCTTCGTCCTGCACGTCGATAGCGGTACCTCCGAGCAGCGACCGGATGGCGACGGTGATGGTGCCGAGGCCGTGACGATGGGCGTTGGATATCAGCACGTCAAGAACTTGATCGAAGACAATGGCCGAGCCCTGCACCACCGCAGATTGTCCCTCGACGACACAGATGGTCCGAGAAGCTTCGGTCAGGATTGGTTGCCATCGTAGGAGAGCGCGAGAAATCACGTCATCAAGAACGGCCACGCTGTCCAAACGAGCGGGCGTGCGATCCAAGTGCAGCAGATGATCGATCGTTCCCTCCATCTGCAGAAGGTCGTTGCGAAACGGTTGCGTCTTTTCCGTCGGCCAACACACCGGATCAAGCGCATCAAGCTTGAGCAGAAGCGATGCGAGGGGTGTTCGCAGTTGGTGAGAGACGTCGGCGCTGAACTGCCGCTCGTGCAGCATCGCTTCCTTTACTTGGAATGCGCTGCTCTGAAAGGCTTGCGCTAGTTCGTCTATTTCGACAATGCCGGTGGGCGCCAACGGTTCGAACGATTGGCCCTCCCCACACAGCTGGGCAATGTCACGAAGCCTCACCATCGGCCGCGTCATCCGCCTGGCCTGGCAGGTCGCAAGGACATACCCGGCCACCACCATACCGACCGAAAGACCCACCAACAGCAGCCACACAAGGTGCTGGTCGGTGCGAGCTGCGGCGAAACCTCCGTCGGCGCGCACAACCCGATCGAGCACGACCAGGATCGGCGTAACGAACAACACGAGCAACACAGCCAACACCGCGCTGATCAACAGACCCGGGTGCTTTGTCATGGTGACTCGAGCCGATAGCCGACCCCTCTGACAGTGGTGATCTCTATGCCGGCGCCGACCTTGGTGCGCAGAGCGTGGATGTGCATGTCGAGGGTTTTGCTGGAGTTCTCCCATCGCACGTCCCAGATCTCGGCAAACAGTTCGCGTCGGGTAACGACCTGACCAACGCGACGGCAGAGATACACCAGGAGATCGAACTCACGGTTTCGCAGCTCTATTGTCTCGCCTTTCCAGGTCACCACATGGGCCGCCGGAGAAACGACGAGCTCATCAACAACCAGAGGCACCGCCAGATCGACAGGTCGCGGATGACGGAGATGGGCGCGGACACGGGCGAGCAGAACGTCGAGCGAAAACGGTTTGGCCACGTAGTCAACCGCACCGCTGTCGAGCCCTACGACGACATCGATATCAGAACCACGAGCACTGACAATAATGATCGGTAGGTCTGGCTGGTCGGTGCAGATCTCACGACAAAAAGCAAAGCCGTCGGCGTCTGATAAACCGAGGTCGAGCAGGACACCATCGAAGTGTGTGTCCTTCAGTATGGCCCGAGCCTCAGATGCCGTTCTTGTCAACACCGGATTGTAACCATTTATCGCTAAACTCGTAGCAACGGAGTTCCCGAATGACTCGTCGTCCTCTACAACGAGAAGACGCGAACCGGCCTCCGTTGCGGCCGCTCCGCTCCCACGGGGCGATTCGGTCATGCGTATCAATCTCGATCCTCGCTGTTAGTGAAGCGAAGTAGTCTATCCGAACAATTTTC
>JAYTKG010000527.1:0-3283 GCA_043730435.1 Acidimicrobiia bacterium
GGGCTGGACCGGCTTGTTCGTCGCCGCAAGGGTCGCTGCAAGCCTTCGCGTTCGCTACGGGTTTCGCTCGACCTTCGGTCGTCCCTTGCCCCGCCGCCCAACCCGGTCATTGGTCTCGGTAGGACGGCAGCGGGGCCGCTGCCATCCGGGCTTGGGGAAGTACCGGTGGTGGCGGTCCTGCGTTGGTTACCAGGCTCCGAGTCAATGCCGGTGGGTGACGATGCGCCAGATAGTTCCTACATATTTTCGGTGGCGCCTCGTGGCGCCTCGGGGGTGAGGCGCCACAGTCTTTTGGGTGGTTGGGCGCCCGGTTCGAACTCGATGATCGCTCCAATTCGTTCACGTAAACGTTGCGCGGTGCGGCGTGGTATCCCGAACTCTGAGACGAGGAACGCAAGGATCTCAGCGGCCGGGCGCGGACCGCCAGCGAGCGCTTCGCGGGTCCAGGCTTCGGCATCGTTCCGGTCGCTTTCGAGCGGCCCGTCCGAGGCCATCACGGCGCGGTCGGCAACCTCAACCCGTTCACCCCACCGCAACACCGGTGCACCTATGACGCGACCGTCGGGCAGGCGTGCTGCGCCTTGACCGATCGTGACCAGAAACCCTGACGCGCGCCGGGACAGGTTTGCTTTGACGGGCGCGACAACACGACGACGTTCATCCTCACCAAGGTCCATGTCATCGGCGTGATGGGCGAGCACGATGGCCGATCGGGCTGCATCGACCACGGCTGTTGACCCGGAGATCTGGTCGGAGGCTTGGCCACCGGTTCCGGGCCGGATCTTGTTCGAGTGCGCAACGATCAGCATCGCAACCTGGTTCGTTTTGGCCCAATCGCCGAGCGGGCCGAGCACCGATCTCGCCTCATGAGATTTCACGATGTCAGCACTCGAACAGCCGGCAAGAGAATCGACCACAACCAGGACTGGTTCGTGTTCACCGATTCGTTCGCGTAGCGCTGCGAGCGCGCCGGTCAACTGTGTCAGATGATCGGGTAGCGCAGGTGGGCGACCGTCGACGTGTTCAACGACCCTGACGCGACGAATGTCGGCACCGGCGGCAACGTGCCGTGGTGCCCACGCGTGCGCAGCGTCGTCCTCACCGGCTCCCGCGATGATGAGCGCTCCACCATGGCGCGAGTGCGTGCCGTCGGGCCATGAGGTTCCCCGCGTGACTCTGGTAAGGAGATCGGCGACGAGCACGCCTTTGCCGATGCCACCCCGACCGGCCAGCACGGTGGCGAAACCGATCGGGATCCATGACGGCCACAACCAGTCGACCTCGGTCATCTCTACGTCGGACACCATCTGACCAGGGGCGGCGCGCTCAGGACGGGCAGAGCACTTCACCTCAACCCAACCCGTCGACGTGTCGCCGGGGAGCGCGAGACCCTCAGTCGCGGCTTGGATGGCGCAGTCGAGTGCGCTGCTGTCGGCTTGGCGCCAGCCATCCAGGTCTTTGACAGCAGAAGGCGGACATAGGTCGACAACATCGACACCACTCGTCACAAGCGCCTCGCAAAGGTTCAACGAAAGTCGACGACCCGGCGCGTCAGCGTCGACCGCGATTACGACCGAGCGGATGCCGTCCAGACGCTCCGTGAGGTCCGGTAGTCGCGTCCCGGCTGATGGCATCGACAGCAGGCGTACCGGTTGGCCCCATGACAAGTGCGCTGCGCCAACAAGGTCACTCAAACCCTCGACGATGACCAGCAGCGACGGTCGAGTGCCACGATCAACAACCCACGGATGGCGACAGGTTCCGGCCGGCACGATCACTTTCGGATCGGCACCATCCAGCGCACGGCCGCCATGAGCACCGTCGAACACCAGACACGCACGGCCGGCGATCGGAACGACACGACCACCGAGTTCGGCGATGACCATGTGATTCCATCCACGACCGGTGATGAACGTGCGAGCGGCATCGTGAGCGGCGAACGATTGCACCGTCACCAGTCCAGCAATCACGTCGGCAGCGCGGCGGCGCTCTACGGAACGTGGCGCTGTCAGTGTCGGTGAAGTCGGTCTGATCACCGCGGTGCGGAGCGGCCGTATCGACCTCCACGTCAAACCAATCGATGCGAGCACCTCGTCGGACTCGCAACCAGCGAAGCAATGCAAACGGGTCGAGCCGTCCGGCATCGCCGAAACACTCAACGACGGGTTCCGATCACCACGAGCATGACTAGGCCCAGGGCAACCAACCAGCACGGTCGACATGGCGTCCTTCCGAGCCGACGTGGACCGTGCCGGTCGACCGTTCACATCGGTGAATCGACGCACGATCTCATCTGTCGGCAACAAGCCGGTGTCCGTACGAGTGACGGCCGACAGTTGCAGCGTCGTCATCCCATCTCCCGCTGTTCGGGATTGCTGTCTTGAACCGTTTCCGCGACTCGTCGTGCGACGAAGTCGTCGATCGACGCCCTCGGTACCCGCCGCGACCTTCCGACTTTGATTGACACGATCTCGCCGAGAGCCATCAGCTCGTACAAACTCGACCGACTGATCGACAAACGATGCATCGCCGCCGGAATCGTCAACAGAACAACGTCCTGCGACGTCACCTCCATGATGGTGTTCATAACGCCCCTCACTCACTGGGTAGTGCTGCGGCGGGCCGAAGCCCACAAGGTCCTGCACCACAACGAACGCATCGACCCGACAGTCGCATCCGTTGCGTCCACTACTGTTCGGGTACATACCGGCACGTCCGCCGATATCCAAGGCCTGGCAACCCGCCAAGAAGAGTGGCGACACATTTCTTCAGGAGGTTCGCAGAACTGAACGAAGCGTGGGAGCGCTCCGGGTAGTCATATCTCGCGACGGGAGCTGGTACCGCAACACGAAGTAGAGAGCAAACTTAGGATGTGTTGCTAGGGTTGTTGCTAGGTCAACCCCTACGAAAGCACTATAAAGTAGGCATTTCGTGAGCTTTAGCGGAGACCCATCGTCTCCACCATCACGTTTCTGGGTGTCCGTCAACGTGTGTGAAAGCCCACAAAAGTAGGGGTTTCGTCCCCTAGTGTTTGTCAGCGTTTGCCACTGTTTGTGGAGCGTTGCTAGGGGAATAGGGTTCTCCCGTGCCCAAAGCGCCGAAAGGGAAACGCCACGTCGCCAGCGACGGGACGATCACCGTACGGGGCAAGGCCGCCAACGGAGAAGCCGCCCCCTACTTTCGCAAAGGCCGTGAGGTGTGGGTAGCTACCTACATGGTGGACGGCAAGCGCAAAGTCGTAGAGGCCAAGACGCAAGCCCTAGCAACCGAACGGCGCAACCTA
>JAYTKG010000528.1:0-2970 GCA_043730435.1 Acidimicrobiia bacterium
GCCGATCTCGGGTCCTCTTCGCAGGTTGAAGTCAACCACCAAGCGGCGACGCTGGCTCGGCTTCTGGCCGAACTGGCCTTGGACAGCTCGCCCGACTGGATCGTCGTTGCTGGTGAGCCATGCCTCGTTCCGGCAGGGCTCCTGTCGGAACTCGATCGATTCGATGATGACCGCTTTGCGGCGGTGTCATTCCTGTCGAATTCGGCTGGGCCGTTAAGTTTTCCGTTTCCAGGCTCCGCCGTGCCTTGGGCTCCTAACGGGCTCTCTCCCGACCGCGTTACCGAGCGACTCCGCGCTTCGTCGGTCCAGACCTCACCGGTGCCTGTTCCCTTGGCGGCGGGCCCCGTCGTTGCGTTCTCGACTTCAGTCGTTCGCATGCTTCCCGACAATTGGTCCGAGGGCTGCGAGAGCTGGGACGAGGTTGTAGCTACCTATTCGCTCGCTGCACAGGCGCGGGGGCTCACCTGCCTGCTCGATACCCGCACATTCGTTCAGCGTGCCGCTGATCTACGAGGGCTCGTTGACTTCAAACACAAAGTGCTTCCTCGGCTCAAGCATCGGTACCCGTGGTGTGAGTTCGCGTTCGATCTGACCGTTCAGGATGAGTCGTCGCCGTTCAGGCTGGAGCACCGCCTTGCCCGAACACGGGTAAACGGCTTGGACGTGCTGCTCGACGGAACGTGTCTCGGTCCCATTGAAATGGGCACGCAGGTTGGCCTGGTCGCTATCTGTAACGCGCTCGCCAAGATGACTGAGGTGTCGAGCATCGGTATCACGCTCCTTGGTCCGGTGCCCGCGTATGCCGCCCATCTCGGCCAAGACCCAAAGGTCTCGTTCATTCGGCAGGCGAGCGATTCTCTCGACACCGACCGACACTTCGACGTTTCGTATCGTGCCTTCCAGCCCGACGAGAGCTACCCCCTCGATCTCTACAGAGCTCACGCCGATCGAGTCGTGGTCAGCATCCTTGATCTGATTGCATATGCAAATAGTTCCTATTTTGCGGCCGGCGACTTCCAGGCGAGCTACCGTCTGGCCTTGAATAGCGTGGTGAGAAATGTCGATGCCGTAACGACGATTTCGCATGACGTCGTCGAGAGTGTCCGGATGTTGCGGATTCCCATCGATCTCAGTCGCCTCTTTCCCGTTCCCTACGGCACCGAGCACCTCGACCTAGTCACCGAGAAGCGCATGCCTGCAGCGTTCGCGTCTTCACCCGACATCCGGTTCATTTTCTGCCTTGGGACAAACTATGGGCACAAGAATCGAGATCTAGCGATCCGAACCAACAACGTTCTGCGCCAGCGAGGAAATGACGTTCGCCTCGTGCTTGCAGGTCCAAGCGTTCCGTTCGGTTCCAGCCGTGTGCTTGAGAGCGAAGCGTTGATCCAATCCGGCGACCCCGCCGTCATGGTGCTCGGTGACATTCCCTCCGAAGAGCGAAACTGGCTGCTGGCTCACGCCGAAGTCGTTCTCTACCCGACGTCAGCCGAGGGTTTCGGCCTCGTGCCGTACGAGGCAGCGTCGATGGGGACACCAACGGTTTTCGTTCCCTTTGGCCCGCTGGCTGAGATCGCCGGTAGCTTGCCCGTTGAGGCGGTCGACTGGAGCCCGGCGTCGTTTGCGGATGCCGTCGAAGCCATGCTGCGAAATCCGGCGCTGGCTCGAGCACAAGTAGATGCGCTGCTTGTCGCTGCCCGTAGAAGTACGTGGAGTATGACTGCAGAAGAACTCGTCCGAGTGTTTCAAGCAACACTCGCCCGCCCATCGGTTGTTCAATGAGGAGCGAAACATCAATGGCTAGCCAAAAGTCCGTGCCAGCAAGTGACCTTCAGCGCACGATCGACGGGATCTCCCTGGAGCAGGCGCTGCTGGACGCGGATGTCGCGATCACCCGCGCACACGACCTAGCGCTGCGGCTGGTTGAGCTGAGCGAGCAACTGGCCAAAGCCAGGGCGGAGAATGTGGCGCTTCGATCAGAGGCGGCCCAATCGCAGGCGCTCTACGACGAGATCGTTCAGAACCGGGCCTACGGCCTCGCCTCGAAGGTCTGGGCTATCCGGAGGGCTGTCGGTGGCTGACCGTCGCTATCTGCTTGGCGTACTTGTCTACAACGGAATGGGCGTCGTCGAACGATGCCTTGAATCGGCCGCCCGGATCGCCGGACCGAACGTTGATGTCGTGGTCTACGACGACTGCAGCCCAGCCGAGGGGTGGAGTAATGCGGTTCAGGAGATGTGCTCGATCCTTGGCATCGGCTACTACCGGTCGCCGAGAAACATCGGAATTCCTCGAAACATGAGCCTCGTAATGAAGTCGGGAGTCGATCTCGGCTACGACGTAGTCGGTCTCATCAACTCCGACGTCGTACTTCCGTCAAACCTGATCGCGGCGATGGACGCCGTCTTTGACTCTGCAAGCGACATCGCTTCCATCACGCCATGGTCGAACAACGTCTCGGTTTTCTCTTTGCCGATGGGTTACGCGACGGTGGCGCAAGCCGATGAGTCCTTTGTCGATCAGCTTTCTTCTGCACTGGCCGGATCGTCCGGTGGGCGCACCGTTGATATCCCGACCGGCGTTGGCTATTGCATGATGATTGACGTTCGTGCGATTGGCTCTGTTGGTCTCATGGACCCCATCTTTGGCCGTGGTTATTGCGAAGAGGTTGACTGGTGTCAGCGCGCTTTCCTCGCAGGACAGAGACATGTGCTCGCGCTTGGCGCCTACGTCTACCACGAGGGCGGCGGAACGAACCGGGACGAAGGGCTACTCGCTCATGGCAACACAACGGTCGCCGAGCATGAGGCCATCATCCGTCTTCGCTACCCCGACTATGTCGACCGCGTCGAACGATTCCTCGCCTCGGCCAACCTCGGAGAACTCGGCCGGATCGAGTTGGGCCGTGCGCTAACGGCACTGGCTCGGAGTAACGGCTACTGCTTGCAGGTCGGGTCAGGTATTACCTCA
>JAYTKG010000529.1:0-1902 GCA_043730435.1 Acidimicrobiia bacterium
CTGGGTGGAGTCAGCGCTCAACCGCTGCAAGCCACGAGGCCTTGCTGATCCGGTGCCCACCTCGGTTTTGGAGCAGTACGGCCTGATCGATCGCCAAACGGCGCTGTTCAACATCCATCTGCCAGAGACAATGGACGATAAGGAGAAGGCCCGCCGACGCTTGGCCTTCGATGAGTTGTTGCGTGTGCAACTTAAGCTCGTGCTGCGTAAGAAGGCGCTGGAGCGAGACGAGTTAGGTCTCCGTCATGAGGCAGGCGGCGAGCTGGTGCGCCGCTTCCACGCAGCGCTGCCGTACGCACTGACCAACGCGCAGATGCGCACCATTTCCGAGATCGAAGCCGATCTTGCCGGCCCACACCCGATGCACCGGTTGCTCCAAGGCGATGTGGGGGCGGGCAAGACGACCGTTGCGGTGTCCGCGTTGCTCGCCGCCGTTCAGGGCGGTCATCAGGGCGCGCTCATGGCGCCCACCGAAGTGCTGGCCGACCAGCATTACGTCGGCATCACCCGCATGTTGGCCGGGCTTGAAGTGCCTGACCCGGACAACCTGTTCGGTGATCGGCCGCTGCGTGTTGCGCTTTTGACCAATAAGGTAACCGGCGCCGAACGCCGCGAAACGCTCGCCGGTCTGGCTGACGGCACCATCGACCTTGCGGTCGGCACCCATGCGTTGATCCAGGAGGCCGTCACCTTTCACAGCCTCGGCGTCGTGGTGGTGGACGAGCAGCACCGCTTCGGTGTCGAGCAGCGGGCCATGCTCCGAACTAAAGGTGAGCAACGTGCTGGTGGCATCGTCCCCGACCTTTTGGTGATGACCGCCACGCCGATTCCTCGGACGGCGGCCATGACGGTGTACGGCTATCTCGATATGTCCGTCCTCGACGAACTGCCGCCCGGCCGGACGCCCATCGCGACCGGATGGGCTGACGGTCCATTGATGGAAGAAGTGGTCTGGGCCGACGTGAAAGAAGCCGTCGCCGCCGGCCAACAGGCGTTCGTAGTGTGCCCGCTCATTGATGAGAGCGAGAAACTTGAAGTCGCATCAGCCGAAGAGACATTCCACCGCCTGTCGTTGGTTGATCTGCCCGGTCTACGGCTCGGCTTACTCCATGGGCGCCTGCCCGCCGCCGAGAAGACCGAGACCATGGAGAAGTTCCGACGGGGCGAACTCGACGTGCTTGTTGCTACCACCGTCATCGAAGTCGGTGTCGATGTCCCCAACGCCACGGTGATGGTCATCCTGGACGCTGACCGTTTCGGCATCGCGCAGCTCCACCAGCTTCGTGGCCGTGTTGGGCGCGGCAAAGTTGCGTCGATGTGCTGGCTCGTGACGGGCGAGAAGGATGAAGGCTCCCCCAAACGCAACCCCCGGCTCGAAGCCCTTGTGGCGTCCACCGACGGTTTCGAACTGGCCGAGGTCGACCTCGATCTGCGTGGCGAAGGCACCATCATGAACACCGCCCAAAAAGGCACTAGCGATCTGAAGCTCGCCTCGCTCCGCCGAGACCGAGAACTCGTCGCCCAAGCTCGCTCCGCCGCCTTCGACATCGTCAACAGCGACCCGCACTTGTCCAAACATCAGGCCCTGTACGACGAACTCAAACTTAAACTCTTCTTCGATCCCAAAGACGAAGAGTTCCTCTTCAAGTCGTAGCGAGCGGGTCAGGTTCCTTGGCTGAGCGAACGATAGACACAGGTGGGACAGAGTGATGGACAAGTATGCGGACAAGTATAAGGACAAGTATAAGGACAAGTTATGGCGATACAATGTCTGTTTCTCCTGGTAGAGGTGGAGAAATGAGCGGACAGATCCTGAGACACGATATCGTTCACATTCATGGACAGTCCTTGGATCAGCTTCAAGATCGATCTGGCCTCGATGGGCGCATCGTTCTGGATGCT
>JAYTKG010000530.1:0-6126 GCA_043730435.1 Acidimicrobiia bacterium
CATCACTTTGAGACCGTCGGGGCCATCGCATGTGACGAAACCGCTGCGGAGAACCGCATCGGTCGTCCATCGGCCGGGGGAGTCTGGTGGTTCACTCACGATGAGCAGGCCCTCGTTGCGTAAAAAGGGGCCGGCCATGCGTGTCGTCACGGCGGGCGTGCCGAAGCTCCGACAGACCACCGCATCAAACGCACCATGGTACTGAGGCTGCTTACCAAAGAGTGCGGCCTCGCCGGCCAGGACCGTTACCCGATCATCGACCCCGAGCCGGTGGATCAATCGGTGGAGTAGGTCGGTGCGGGCCGTACGACGATCCAACAGCGCAATGTGAAGTTCTGGTCGTCGAACAGCCAGCACCAATCCAGGAATACCGCCGCCTGAACCGAGGTCCAAAACCGAACTGGCCGCCCCGAGGGCGGCCAGAAAGCGTTCCGAATGCTGTATCGCAACCTCTGGAGTCTCGCCCAGCGCACCAAAGCGGTGGCTTTCCTGCAAGACTTCGATCAGGAGGGTGTCGTCAGCCATTGTCGGGATCGAGCACGACCCGACGCTGGGGATCCTCACCCTCGGATCGGCTGGTGACGCCATCGATGGCGGCGGCCGTGTCGTGGACAACTTTGCGATCGGGAGCGCTCATCGGTTCGAGCATCCGACTCTGTCCGGTCGAACGCACTTCGTCCGCGACCTGGGTCGTGAAACGAGCGAGTGCTTCCCGGCGATGCTCTCGGTAACCGCCGATATCGACGTGCAACCGGCCCTGGCGCTCACGGCCATACGGCTGCGCCACCAGACGAGTCAACTCCTGCACCGCCTGCAGCGTCTGCCCACGGGGCCCGATCAGTGGTCCGAGTTCGGCTCCCTGCAGACGGACCTCGACGTCGCCGCCTTCACTATTAACGATCTCGGTGGTGCTGTCATATCCGAAGGCCGTCGCCAGACCGGACAGGAACGCTGCGGCTGAGTCGGCTTCAAAGCCGACTTCGGGGGCACTGCCGTTCATAGCGGGTTCCTTTGGAGCTTTCGGGGCGCGAGGAGCGCGCGGAGCTTTGGTCGAGGCCGGGGCTGCGGCGACGGCGTCGGTAGTCGGTGCGTCTTCCTTGGCATTCTTTGGACGACGATCTCGGCGTTCTGCCTTCTGCCGGGGCTGAACAGGGCGAACCCGGCCTCGAACACGGGCCTCCCCGCGCATCCGACCGAACAGACCAGCCTTCGGTTCGTCCAGTATCTCGAATTCGGCTTCATCTTCTGCGACGCCGAGTTGGTCGAGTGCAAGGCTCTTGGCCGCATCGATCGTACGGCCGGTGGTTTCTACCCATTCCATGAGCAAATCTCTTTCGTTGGTGGAGTTACTTCTTTTTCGGCAGCGGACGCGCCGGGCGAGATCCTTGGTCCTTCACCGGCGGCTTGGGGCGTGCCCCCGGTGTTGAGGCGGCTGGTTTCTGTTTCGTCACCGGTGTCGGCTTGGCCTTTGGTGGCGTTACAGCTTTCGCTGGCGTGGCGTTGTTCACCTTCGGCTTCGGCCGCGCTGAGCTCGACTCGGTGGTGTCGATAGCGCCCTGCTGACCTTTCTTTGGCTTTCGGGGCGCTTCGGGAGCGTCCTGATCGCCATCATTGCTGTCGCCGTAGAACTTGCGGGTGATATAGGCGTTCTGAGCAATGCGGAAGATGTTCTGGACCAGGAAGTAGATGATCAGGCCAGAGGCGAACGTCAGCGAGATGAAACCGAAGAAGATGGGCATGAGGTTCATGATCATCTGCTGTTGCGGATTGACGGCCGACGCGCTTTGTCGGGCGGTCATCTGACGCTGTTGGTAGTAGCTGAGCAGACCGACGACGATAACAAGTGCCAGGTAGGGGAGTCCGCGGACCACATTGTCCTGAATGACGCGGTACGCCTTTTCCGAGAGGTCAAGACCTACCGAGAGCATCTGCCTCTTGCCGACCAGAGAGTTGTACAACTCGGAGGACTGATCGAGATACTTCGGAATGAAGGTTTTGGTGGTGCAGGCCACACCGTTGTTCAGCCCATCCGCACCACATTCGCGAGTAAGCCCGAAGAGCACCCGCCACATGGTCATAAAGAACGGCATCTGGAGCAGCATGGGCAGACAACCACCGGCCGGGTTGATCTTGTGCTCTTTGTAGAGCGCCATCATGGCTTCGTTGCGCCCTGCGACGTCGTTCTTGAAGTCCTGTTGGATCTGCTTGACCAGCGGCTGGACCTTTTGCATCTCGAGCATCGACTTGGTGCTCTTGAGCGTGAGCGGCAGCAGGGCCATCATCATTATCGCCGTGACGATGGCGATGGAGACGGCATAGCTATGCGTATATCCGTACAGCAGCGAGAGCAGCCACGCCACTCCCTGGATGAACGGAGCGAGGGCTTTGTCGATAAAGGAGGTTGCAATCATGGCGTTGCTTTCTTCGGGGGAACGGGATCCCAGCCACGTCCTCCAAGTGGACGGCACCGGCTGAGACGACGAGCCGCAAGGACGAGGCCTACGACCGCCCCACGGGTCTGCAGGGCTTCAATGGTGTAACTCGAACACGACGGCGTAAAGCGACAGGGGGAGGGGCGTCCCTCTCGTGCCTTTTGATACCAGCGCACCAGCGCCACCAGCACATTCGTCATGCGGACGGCCCGCCAATGCGCATCGTAATCTTGGAAATGATGTTGTGTAGCTCGGGGAAGCCGAGCGCCGCCGCCGCTGGTGTTGCCCCGAACAGGTAGAGGCCGCCCGGGAGGTCGGTGTCACGCAGGATTGCACGAAGCCGGCGGCGAAGCCGATTGCGAACCACGGCCGGACCCACCGCTACACCGATCGCAAATGCCACTCTAGGTGGTATTTGCGAGGAATCAGCCACCCAGCGCACCCAGATGGGTCCGACGCGTGCCTTCGATGCGGTGGCAGACAGCTGAGCGAACGCACTGCGATCCCGAATTGACCAGATCAGGCCGACAGCCGGAGACGACCCTTGGCCCGACGAGCCTTCAGAATGGCACGGCCCGCGCGGGTAGACATCCGATGACGGAACCCGTGCTTCTTCGAGCGCTTGCGATTGTTTGGTTGAAAAGTTCGTTTCATCCGTGCCTCCTCGATGCAGGTGCGGCGACGAGCCCGCCCGTTTGGGCTGGCGCGCCTGCACAACAAGTTGATTACCCAGGGACACGCCGAAAGACGTCTCCGAGGGAAACGGAGAAAGGCTAGGCCGCGCGCGGCGCGAATCACAACTGCAGCACCTTTTTGCGCGATATCCACAGGGGAACTGCTACGGTTCGCCTTCCGCAAACGAGCACGGGGCAGTGTGCTCCGGGTCGAGTTATCCACAAGGTGTGGATGTAGGTGTGGATGGGATCGAGCAAAATGTGTAGCGTGCCTGGTGAGTGAGGTCGAAGACCTGTGGACGGCGGCCAGCGTGCATCTGCGCGAGCAGGTATCCGAGGCCGTGTGGCTTTCCACGTTCCAGGACGTGCGGGCCATTGGATTCGACGATGATGTTCTCGTCGTGGCCGTACCGAGCGCCCATGTCCGCGATCGTATCGAAAGCCGTTATTTGGCCCTCGTGCGTGATGCGCTTGGCGAAGCCGGGGCCGACGACATCGATCTCCGCTTCCTGGTTACCGCCGATCGCAGCGCGTCGGTGGCCAGCCATGACACCCATATCGTGCCTGAGAGCCCATCGGCTCAGGTGGTAGATACCGGCCGAAACCAGGCTGCCGGGTTGAACCCCCGCTACACGTTTGAAACCTTCGTCAAGGGCGCCTCCAACCAGTTCGCCCTGGCCGCGGCGTTGCGGGTGGCCGAAACGCCGGCACGCAGCTATAACCCGCTCTTTATCTACGGTGCCGCTGGTCTCGGCAAAACCCACCTTCTCCACGCCATTGGCCACTACGTCAATCAGAACTACGTGCATCACCAGGTGCTGTACGTGTCTACCGAGACCTTCCTTAACGAGTACGTCGACGCCATCCGTACCAACTCCACCGCCGACTTCAAGCGTCGCTACCGTGATGTTGACGTACTGCTGATCGACGACATCCAGTTCATGGAGGGTAAAGAAGGGCTCCAGGAGGAGTTCTTTCATACCTTCAACTCTCTGCACGGGGCCAACAAGCAGATCGTCATTTCGTCTGACCGGGTGCCCGACGCCATTCCAACGCTCGAAGATCGGTTGCGGGGCCGGTTCAAGTGGGGGCTCATCACCGATATTCAGGCGCCCGACCTTGAAACCCGCCTCGCCATCTTGCGCAACAAGGCCGAGCAGGACGCTGCGCCGGTTGCGCCCGACGTGCTCGAGTTCATCGCCACGCACATCACCAACAACATTCGTGAACTTGAGGGCGCCCTCATACGCGTCACTGCGTATGCCAGTCTCAACCGGGTCGCAATTTCAGTGAACCTGGCCGAGCGCCTGCTTGGTGACATTGTTGCTGGTCATCAACCACGTGCCATGACACCTGAAGCCATGCTCGACACGATTGCCAAATTCTTCGGGTTCTCCATCGAGGCGTTGTGCGGCAAGAGCCGTCAGCGCCCGCTGGTGATCGCTCGGCAGATCGGCATGTACGTGTTCCGTGAGCTCACCGATCTGTCCTTCCCTGCCATTGCCCGTCACTTCGGTGGTCGCGATCACACGACGGTGATTCATGCCGTCGACAAGGTGCAGAAGCTGATGAAAGAACGTCACCAGGTTTACGACCAGGTCACCGACCTCATCCAAGTCATCAAGGGGCCTGCATAACAGTGTGTACAAGGTTGTGGGGGATTGGGGATGAGGCCGTGGACAACTACGGTTTGTCCACCGACCCACCGTTGCAGATCTGAAAGGTGTGGGGATTGGGGATGACCGTGTGCACAGCGAAGTGACCGGTGACCAGGGGAAACGCCATGTCATCCCCAATCCACAGGTCTTATTACCATTATTAGATAGATAGACAACCAATGTTGCGAAACGGGGCCGAGCCCCGGGACCCGACAAGTAAAGGATGAGACGGTCGTGAAGTTCCGTTGCGAACGAGATGTACTTGCTGAAGCACTAGGTACTGCCGGACGAGCCGCTACCGGCCGTACCGGAGCCCTACCCGTTTTGTCGGGCGTGCGTTTAGACCTCGATGGTGACCAGCTCACCGTCACCGGCACCGACTTGGAGCTCACCATTCAGGTCGTGCTCACCGTGGCGGGGGAGACAAGCGGATCGTGTGTTGTTCCGGCTCGTCTGGCCGGCGATATTGTGCGCTCGCTTCCGGCCGGTGCAGTCGGGTTTGATGCCACCACCGAGGAAGCCCGCATCAGTGCGGGCCGATCGGCGTTCGGTGTGCGCACGATGGCGGTTGATGACTTCCCTCGTTTGGCGGCCCCGGCCGAGAACGCAGTGCAAATCCCCGCGGCCGCACTGGCTGAAGCCGTCAAGCAGGTAGTCCGCGCCGCCAGCAAAGATGAAAGTCGCCCGCTGCTGACCGGCGTGTTACTCGCTGCTGAAGCTGGTGGCCTTCGGCTGGTGGCCACCGACTCGTATCGCCTGGCCGTGCGTGACCTTCCCGACGCCGCCGTGCTGGGCGCCGACCAGAAAGTGCTCGTGCCATCGCGCGCGCTGCATGAGTTCGCTCGTGTTGTCGGTGGAAGCGACCAGGTCACGCTGAGGCTCGGTGAACGCGACGCCACGTTCGAAGCTGGTGGCGTGCGTCTGACCACCCGGTTGATCGAGGGCGAGTTTCCGAACTACCGCCAGCTCATCCCGAACACTCACCCAAATCGCCTCACTGTGAACCGTGAGGCGTTACTCGCCGCCATCAAACGCGTGAAGTTGTTGGCTCGTGATGCCACGCCGATTCGCATGTCATTCACGGCTGATCGACTCGACCTTGCCGCCACCACCCAAGACGTTGGTCAGGCCACCGAGTCGTTGGACGCGTCGTTCGACGGTAGTGACATGACGGTGGCGTTCAACCCCGACTACCTCTCCGACGGCATCGACGCAGTCGGCGGTGACGATGTTGTTCTCGAAACCCTCGACGCATTGAAGCCCGCAGTGGTGAAGGGTTCCGACGCCAGCGCGTTCCTGTATCTGTTGATGCCGGTCCGCGTTCCGTAGCGATCGTGCTCGTTCGTACCCTCGCGCTGACCG
>JAYTKG010000531.1:0-1900 GCA_043730435.1 Acidimicrobiia bacterium
GGGCTGCTTCCCACGACGACGAGGTCTTTTCATGCCCCAAATCAGCACCAACGACATCAAGAACGGCATCACTTTGGAGCTCGACAACGGGCTTTTCACAGTCGTTGATTTCCAGCATGTGAAACCCGGCAAGGGCGGCGCGTTCGTGCGCACAAAGCTGAAGAACTCTCGCACCGGCGCCGTCATCGACCGCACCTTCAACGCCGGTATCAAGGTGGAGCAGGCCATCGTCGACAAGCGTGACTACCAGTTTCTCTACAAAGACGGCGAAGAGTACGTGTTCATGGACGTGGACACCTACGACCAAATGAACGTCGACCCGACCAAACTTGGTGACGCCGAGAACTACATGGTCGAGCAGTCCGTCGCCATGATCGCCATGTTCAACAACGAGATCGTCTACGTCGAAATCCCCGCCTCGGTCGAACTGCACATTGCCGACACCGAACCCGGTATCCAGGGTGACCGGGTGTCGGGTGCTCGCAAGCCGGCCACGCTCGAGACGGGCCTCGTGCTGCAGGTGCCCCTGTTCGTAAATCCGGGGGACAAGATCAAGGTCGACACCCGCTCGGGCGACTACATCACCCGCGTCTGATGGCTGATCGCCCCGAGCGAACCGATCGTGAAGATCGCCGCTCCGAGTCGCGCGAACGCGCCCTCACGCTGTTGTATGAGGCCGAGGCCAAGACTCAGTCAGGTGAGGCCACGCTTGAGGCGCTACCAGTTGCGGCCGACGACATGGCCACCAAATTGGTGCAGGGCGTTGACTCGCATCGAGTCGAGATCGACGCTCTGATCCGGAAGTACTCGCGCACGTGGACGCTTGAGCGCATGCCCGTCATCGATCGAAGCGTTCTACGTATCGCCATTTTCGAACTGCTGGCCTCGCCCGACGTACCGACTGCAGTCGTTCTGGATGAGGCGGTTGAGTTGGCGAAATCATACGGTACCGATGACTCCGGCAAGTTCGTCAACGGCATGCTGTCGAGTATCGCGGCACATCTTCGCCCATGACGCAGCGCACTATTCTGTTCGACCTTGATGGCACGTTGTCCGACTCGGCGCCTGGCATCATGGCATCCATCGAGTACGCGTTCGAGGAAATGGGTTTGCCCTTTCCTGGTCGTCGCGACGAACTGTTGGGTCCGCCGCTGAAGGAAATTTTCTCGATGTTGCACGTGCCCGACGAGATGCTCGACGGGGCCGTCAAGCTCTACCGCATTCGGTACGGCACCATCGGCAAGTTCGAAAACACCGTGTACGAGGGCATTCCCGAGTTGCTCGGCGGACTGGTCGAAAACGGTGATCGGTTGGCGCTGGCGACATCAAAGCCCGATGTCTACGCGGTACAGATCCTTGAGCACTTCGGACTCGCCCACCACTTCACCTTCATCGGTGGGGCCACGCTTGACGGCAGTCGCGGCGCCAAGGCTGGTGTGGTGGCGCACACGCTGGCCAACCTCGGTGACATTGATCTGTCCAGCACCGTCATGATCGGCGATCGCTTGCACGACGTGCACGGCGCGGCCGAAAACGGTGTGGAAACGATCGGCGTATTGTGGGGCTACGGCGATCACGCCGAACTCAGCGAGGCCGGCGCGAAGATCCTGGTGGGAACCCCCGCCGAACTCACCGACATCCTGCTCGGCTAACCGGGCGTGGCGCAGGCTGCTGCTGCACACCCGAAGTTGACGACCTTCAGCCGGCGCGGGCGAGGGGTAGCGGATGGGTTTGGCGGGAGCCGTCGGGTTTGGTGACGGTAAGGGCTCGGCTGTCGGGATCGAGACTGAGTTGCCAGCCACCCTCGTGCGCCGAGTGATGATGGCGGCTACAGAGCGGCAAAAGATTGCCAATGTCGGTTCGACCACCGTTTCGCCAGTAGCTGATGTGGTGAGGCGTG
>JAYTKG010000532.1:0-3151 GCA_043730435.1 Acidimicrobiia bacterium
CGCTTTCCCGCTAGGAAGTGACATGACCACAATGGATTCCCTTACCGCCCGCGAGTTTTCGGCTCGAGCTAGACAGATCACGGGGGAGGAACTTGTCCGCTATGCGGCCCGCACGCGGGGCTCGCAATCGGCCACTGATCGAGCGCGACTTGTGCTCCCATCAGGTGTTCCTTCTTCGTTTCAGGCGTATGACCCGCACCCTATTGTTGCTAAATCGGCGCAGGGAGGGTGGATCACCGACGTCGACGGGCACCGCTACCTCGACTTCAACATGGGGTTCGGCGCCCTGTTCTCCGGCCACGTCCATCCTGTCGTTCGGGCGGCGGTTGAGGAGCAGCTCGACAACGGAACGCTGTTTGTTACGCCGTGCGAACTCAACACCGAGGTCGCCGAACTACTCAGGGACCGATACGGCCTGCCCATGTGGCGCTTCACCAACTCCGGCACCGAAGCCACCATGGACGCCATTCGCGTCTCCCGCGGCATCACCGGCCGTCACAAGATCATCAAGGTCGAGGGTGGCTATCACGGCCACCATGACGAAGTCATGATCTCCATGAAGCCGCCGCTCGATCTAGCCGGGCCCGCCGATCGTCCCAACGCCATTCCGGCTACCGCCGGCATCACACCCGGCCACTTGGCCGACACGCTGATCATCCCCTACAACGACGCGGCGGCTCTTGATCGCATGCTCACCGAACACGCCGGCGAAGTGGCCGCGTTCATCGTTGAGCCTGCGATGGAGAACCTCGGCATCGTTCTGCCCGACGCTGGCTATCTGCAACAAGTGCGTGAGATCACCAAGCGTCACGGTGTCATGCTGATTTTCGACGAAGTGAAGACCGGCATTACCGCCGGCTGGAGTGGCGCTACCGGCCACTTCGGTGTGCTGCCCGACCTGGTGTGTTTGGCCAAGTCCATCGGTGGCGGTTTCCCCATCGGTGCGTTCGGCGGATCGGCCGAGTGCATGGATCAGATCACGTCCGGCAAGGTTCTGCACCTCGGTACTTACAACGGCAATCCGCTCGTGTTGGCCGCGGCGCGCGCCGTGCTGCGTGATGTGTGCACGCCCGAGGCCACCGATATAGTCATCGCCCGCAACCGTCGTCTGCTCGACCACGCCGACCGCGTGATTGCCCGGTCCGGCCTTCCGGCCCACACCGTTCAGTTGGGTGCCAAGGGCTGCGTGACGTTCTCTGTCAATCCGGTCCGCAACTATCGTGACTACAAGGCCACCGATTTCGACCTTGCGTTTGCCAGTTGGATATGGGGCATCAACCGCGGCATCCTGCTGCCGCCCGGTCTCGACGAGCAGTGGCTCATCTCCATCATGCACACCGACGAAGACATCGCTTTCGCCGAAAACGTCTTCGAAACCTTCGTCGACGAACTCACGAGGTAAGACGGTCATTGCCTCGCTTGTTGCGCTCCGACTCGTTCCCCGTCTCCCGCTTCACGGCGCTGGGACTCGCTTCGCTCAGACAATCCGACTCCTCGCCCCGGTGGCCGACGGGCGCGCCATATTCGATGCATGATTCGTGAGCCTGATCTGCGCCCGGTGAAGCCGTGGCAAATGATTGCGCGCGGTTTGCGTCGTCGATGTCCGCGTTGCAACGGGTCGGGCTGGTGGACGGGGTGGCTAAAAAGGGTGCCCCGCTGCCGGTCGTGTGGCTATCGCTACGAGCGCGAGGACGGCTTCAGTCTGGGCGCGATCACTATCAACATGATCGTCACGTTCCTGCTGCTCGGCGTGCTCTTCGCCGTCGGGTTCTTCCTGTCGTACCCGAACGTTGCGGTCGCCCCGATGCTGATCGTCGGCGGCATTGTCGTGGCGATTCTGCCGGTTGCGTTTTACCCGCTGTCATACACCGTGTGGGCCGCCATCGACCTGATCATGCGTCCGCTGGATGCCGGCGAAGAAGCCGATGCGATGGTGGCGCTGATGGCTTCCGACCTCCAGAAACATGAGGGTGCTTGACCGAACAGGCGTTCGAAGTTACGCTCCTGTTGTTCGGCCATCACTCAGACGCTGGGCCAGCGCTCGGGGAACCTTGTAACACCCCCTCTGTACGGTGACCTCCATCAACCTATCGGGGCCGCAAAGCCCTCCCGTTCGTACAAGGCAGGAGACGAAATCATGGCAGCAGGAGATCGTGAAAAGGCGCTGGAGATGGCGCTGGCAGGTATCGACAAGCAGTTCGGCAAGGGCTCCATCATGCGTATGGGGGAGAAGGGTTCCCTCGCCATTGAGGCCATCCCCACCGGTGCGTTGGCGCTCGACCTTGCGCTCGGCGTCGGCGGGTTGCCCCGTGGCCGCGTGGTGGAGATCTACGGACCGGAATCCTCCGGTAAGTCCACCCTCGCCATGCACGTCGTGGCCGAGGCGCAGCGCAACGGCGGCATCTGCGCCTACATCGATGCCGAGCACGCCATGGACCCCATCTACGCCAAGGCCATCGGCGTCGATATCGATCAGCTGCTCATTTCTCAGCCCGATACGGGTGAGCAGGCATTGGAAATTGCCGACATGTTGGTGCGCTCGGGTGCGCTTGATGTCATCGTGATTGACTCCGTGGCGGCCCTTACACCCCGGGCCGAAATCGAGGGCGACATGGGTGACACCCACGTTGGTCTGCAGGCTCGCCTCATGAGCCAGGCCCTGCGCAAGCTCACGGCCAACCTCAATAAGTCCAACACCATCATGATCTTCATCAACCAGCTGCGTGAGAAGATCGGCGTCATGTTCGGCTCGCCCGAAACCACGCCCGGTGGTCGTGCGCTCAAGTTCTACGCGTCAGTTCGACTCGACATTCGCCGTATCGAGTCCATCAAGGACGGTGTTGAAGTGGTCGGCTCCCGTACTCGGGTGAAAGTCGTCAAGAACAAGGTCGCCCCGCCCTTCCGTCAGGCCGAGTTCGACATCATGTACGGCCTAGGTATCAGCCGCGAAGGTTCCGTGCTTGACCTTGCGGTCGAGATGGCCATCGTGAAGAAGTCAGGCGCCTGGTACACGTACGAGGGTGAACAGCTGGGCCAAGGTCGAGAGAACGCAAAGACGTTCCTCATCGACAATCCTGAGGTCATGGTGGAGATTTCCGAGCGGGTCCGCAACGCGGCCGGCCTCGGTGACAAGGTGGAAGAAGACACCTTC
>JAYTKG010000533.1:0-12779 GCA_043730435.1 Acidimicrobiia bacterium
GAAATATTCATAAGGGTGATACCTATGAGGTAGCGGCGCAGGTGCCCGACGTGTCTGCCGAGATTCTCCGCAGCGCTGCCGCCCCCACGTCCATGAACAAGCGCTACCTCGCAATGCCCAACGACTATCCCCCCGAGTTCGTCGAACAGGCCAAGCAGCTGACGAAAGATGCGCCAACCCAGTACGACAAAGCCAAGGTGCTGCAGGACTGGTTCCGACAGAACTTCGTGTATGACCTCAAGGGGCCGGACGGTCAGAGTACCGATGCCATCCAAAACTTCCTGGTCTCACGCCGGGGAATGTGTCAACAGTTCAGCGGCACTTTTGCGGCCTTTGCCCGCTCCATCGGCATCCCCGCTCGCGTCGCCATCGGATTCACGCCGGGGATCCTGAAGGACGACGGGCTCTATCACGTGCAGGCGCTGCACGCCCACGCCTGGCCAGAGGTGTACTTCGAAGGTGTGGGCTGGCTGGCCTTCGAACCAACACCGAGTCGAGGCAACCCAACGGCCGAGGCCTACACCGGTGTGCAACAGCAGCAGGCCGGAGAGGACCCCCCGGCCGTCCCCACCACCATCGCTCCGCCATCCACCGTGGCAGTCAATAACACGCCGGTCACCACTGCCTTCCGCATCCCCAAGGAAATCGATTCCACATCGGTAGCGAAGCCAAAGGTGTCGGCCTGGACGCGCTACCGAGCCCTTCTGATCGGTTTGACCGTCGTCGGCCTGTTCGCCCTGTATCCGTTCGTGCTACGACGCATAGAGCACATCCGTTGGAGCCGTCGACGAAAGCTCGCCGCCCATGAGGCCGACCAGCTCGCCGTGTCGTGGCACCGCGCCACCGATGTACTTCGCCAGCACGACATGGCACCCGAGGTCGGTGAAACGCCGTTGGCCTTTGCCGAACGAGCCACCCGTCATCTGCGGATACCAGCCGAATGGCTGCCCGGGCTGGCCGACATCGTCACCCGCGCCACCTACGCCGGCCACGTACCGAACGACACACAGCTCCGCGACGCCGAAAGGGTGCCGCTTCAGATTCGCACCCTGTTGCGCCAGCGATTCACCAAGCGCCGCCAGCTCACCTCGATTCTGGACCCGCGCGATGTCTTCCGCAGCCTGCCCGGTGATGCTCCCCGGCAGCGACGCTTCGGCTGAGCAGCTCAGTCGTCGGTGTCTACGGGGCGGGCGGAGCCGCCCTGCCCGTCACGCTGGCGGGAGCCTCGCACCCTGCCGGTCACCTGATCGAACCCGGCCCGGCCGATGGCTCGGGCGTTCTTGTCGATGATGAAGGCGGCCGTGAGCATGACAAGGAAGCCACAAAAAGCCAGGGCCAGGTGAACCTGCAGCGTGAACACCAGGAAAACCAGACCGGCAACCAGCATGAGCGACGCCCACGCAATGCGGTGCAACGCGTGCCGATAGAGCGAAGCCTGACCCACGTTGGCCGCGAACTGGGGATCGGATTCATAAAACTGCTGCTCGATCTGGTGGAGGATGCGCTGCTCTTCTTCAGATAGCGGCATTTTCAACTCCCACGTTGACCGGCGAACGACGAACGAAACTCACCTCAGTTTGCCACACCCGGTCAAGCACAACAACGCGAGAGCACGCAAAATGCCTCACTTATTGTTTGGACCCCATTGCTGGTCCCCTTGCTCCTTCAGGCGAAGGCCCTTGCCGTCCACCAGACTCGCCGGACCAATGGCGCGCCGACCAAAGCGGGACCTGATGTCGTCGATGGTCCGGCTGGCGTCGTCCCAGTTCGGCAGGTCAGCATCATCAAGGCTCAGCTGCTTTGGTGTCTCCTCACCTAGACCAGACAGGCTGACGCCCAGCAGTCGGACGCCGAGCGCAGTGTCGACTTCATCGAGCAACAGTCGCGCCACCGAGGTGATGTCGGGCCCGGAAGAAATGGCGTCGGGCACCGACCTGGCTCGGGTGATGGTGCTGAAGTCACCGAAACGGACCTTGAGCTGCACGGTGCGACCGGCCACCCCGGCCGATCGGGCCCGAGCCGCGACGGCGTCAGCCATGCGGAGAATCTCTAGGTCGAGACTTGGCCGGGCATGCAGGTCCTCACGGAAGGTCTGCTCGTGTCCAATTGACTTGACCTGCCGGTCCGACTCCACGGCACGGTCGTCTCGCCCGTTGGCCAGATCATGTAAATGGTGCCCGTGAGACGCACCCAACGATGAGACCAACCCCTGCAGTGGCGATGCGGCCAGATCGGCAATGGTGACGATGCCCAACCGTTCCAGCCGTTCGAGAGTCTTCGGCCCGACGCCCCATAGTGCCTGCACCGGGTGCGCGTGCAGGAAGATCAGCACCTCGTCGACCCGCACTACCACCACGCCTCGGCCGGGTCGGGTGCCGTTGGGCGAGGCCTTTGGCTTGGCGGCCTCAGACGCCATCTTGGCCACCATCTTGCTGGGCGCTACGCCAACCGAGCAGGTGAGTGACAGTTCGTCTTGCACCGACTGACGAATGGCTCGTCCAATGGTCTCTCCCGACCCGAAGAGCCGGCGAGATCCCGTGACATCCAGGAACGCCTCGTCGAGCGAGATCGGTTCGATGACGGGCGTGTAACGGGCGAAGATTGCCTGCACCTCGTGGCTTACCTCCTCATAGAGCCTGTGGTCTCCCTGCAAGACGACCGCCTGCGGACACAGGCGCTGAGCCCTCACTGAGGGCATAGCCGAGTGCACACCGAACCGACGCGCCTCATAACTGGCCGCCGCCACAACGCCCCGAGGACCAGTCCCACCCACAATGACAGGCAGTCCGGCCAGTTCGGGGCGACGGCGCACCTCACACGCAACAAAGAACGCGTCCATGTCGATGTGGACGATGGTCCGTTCCATCACCGGCTTGGCCATAACGTCGTTTTATCCGGTTCGAATGAGTTTGCGTCGCAACAGCCGATCGCGCAGCCCCCACAAGGTCACGAGCAGCATGGCCTCGACCACGATACGGCCCGACATCTTGGAGGTGCCCGAGGCCCGATGTCCGAATCGGATTGGTGTCTCCACCACCCGACCACCGCCACGGATAATGCGGTACGCCATTTCCACTTGGAATGCGTAGCCGTCGGCGCGCACCGCATCGAGATCAACCGACGCCAACGCTTTGGCGCTGTAGGCCCGGAAGCCGCTTGTGGAGTCGTTGATGGCCAGCCCCAGCACCCCGGCCGCATACCGGTTCCCCCATCGTGACAACCAGGCTCGCCGACGGCTCCAGATCGGAATGGTGCCACCCGGTACATAGCGCGAGCCGATCACCAGATCGGCAGCCGTCGGGATAAGCGCAACCAGTGCTGGTAACGCACTGGGGTCGTGAGACAGGTCAGCGTCCATCTCCACCACGATGTCGGCCCCTTCCTCGATGGCGCGCCGAAACCCCGCCAAATATGCCGAGCCGAGGCCGAGCTTGCCCGGCCGTCGCAGAATTCCGACGTGGCCGATCTCCTCGCCGATCCGTTCGGCCACCTCGGCCGTGCCATCGGGGCTGCCGTCATCCACCAGCAAAATCTCAGCTGAGGGAAGCGCGGCACGAACTTGGCGGAGCACGCTCTCGATGTTGTCTGCCTCGTTGTACGTCGGCAGGATCACACAAATGCGCACGGCGGCACGTTACTCGCCACCCTTGATCGCAAGCTGCTTGCCGTACACTCCACTCGTGGAACCCCATCGTGACCGGCCGCTGAGTGCGCTGCCATCGCCGCTAGCCCGGGCTCTGGCGTTTGCGTCGATTCTGCTCGGGGGGCTGGCCGGAGGTCTCATCGGTGCCGGGTTCATTGGCCTGCAGTGCCACGGCAGTTGCGCCACGCCAAAGGCCGCCGGAGGCCTGATCGGCTCGGTCGGCGCCGCCATTGGCACGTCGGTTGTGGCCGTGCTGGCGTTGCGGGCCATGGGCGAATGGAAGATGACCGGCCGCCGCTGACCACCCGGTCGCGCCAGTAATTCCGCTTTCAACCAACCAGATGGGCAAGAATGGGAACAATGGGAACCCGGATTTTGACGGTTGAAGACGACGAGCGCATCCGCACTGCGGTCACTATGGCGCTCGAAGATGAGGGCTGGACGGTCGTCGAAACCGATTGCGGTGAAGATGCACTGGCCGCCTTCAACGCCGAGCCAGCCGATGTCGTCCTGATCGACATCATGCTGCCTGGAATGGACGGCTTTGAGCTGTGCCGCTCCATCCGACGAAACAGCGACGTCCCCATCGTCATGGTGACCGCCCGTGTCGACACCCACGACGTGGTCGCCGGCCTCGAAGCGGGCGCCGATGACTATCTCACCAAGCCGTTCGCCCCCAAGGAATTGTCGGCCCGAATTCGCGCCCTGCTCCGCCGGGCCCGTCCGGCCCAGCCGGGGCATCACAAACTGGTCTTCGGTGAGTTAGAAATCATTCCCGACGAGGGCAAGGTGCTGCTGCGCCATCAAGAGCTCCACCTCACCAAGACCGAGTTCCGTCTCTTGGTAGAGCTCGGCTCTAACCCCGGTCGAGTGTTCTCCCGCGAGACACTCCTCGACAAGGTGTGGGGCTACGGCTATTTCGGTGATGGTCGGCTGGTGGACGTGCACGTGCGCAGACTGCGCATGAAGGTCGAGGCCGACCCGGCCAACCCCAAGCATGTCGTCACCGTGCGCGGCCTCGGTTACCGACTCCAGGGATAGTGCGCCCTCCTCGCGCCTGGCTACCTGCGCTTGAACGCCTGCGGCCGCGTCGCCTCGGTCTGCGCAAGCGCATCACTCTCGCGTACGCCCTTGGCGCGTTCGTCCTCGCAACAGTGCTCTCCACCACCACCTTTGCGTTCACCCGTTCCATCTTGATCCACCAGCGCGAGGATTCCGCCACGCTCCAGGCGTTTATCAACTCGCGTGCGGTGCGAGAGAAATTACGAACGAATCCCGTTGGCGTCGTCGACGTACTAAAGGAGATTTCACCGCCAAGCGGAACAAATCTTGTGGTTCACTGGCGCGACCAGTGGATCCCGCTCTCGCAGGAGTCGAGCGAGAAAGACATCCCCCGCGCTCTCATTGCTCGCGTCGATACCCAACAGACCGCCGCGCAGATCATCACTGCGCAGAAGGGCACGCGGTTCTTGATTACCGGTGTGCAACTTGAGGCCAACCCGCGGTCGAGTTACTACGAGATCGTCAAGCTTGATGAGTTGTCGAAAACGTTGCGCGGTGTCGGTGTCTCGTTGCTCGGGGCCGCACTGATCACCACCTCGTTCGGTGTACTGCTCGGTGCGTGGGCGTCAAAGCGCACGGTGCGCCCGTTAGCCGAGGCCGCGCTAGCAGCCAAGGCACTGGCCGGCGGCCGGCTTGATACCCGACTGGATCCAACGGACGACTCCGATCTGCGTTCGCTGGCCGAGGCATTCAACGAAATGGCCAACACCCTGCAGGAACGGGTGGAACGAGATGCTCGCTTCGCCTCCGACGTGAGCCATGAGCTGCGCTCACCCCTTATGACGCTGTCGGCATCGATCGAAGTGATGCAGGCCCGCCGCGACGAAATGCCCGAGCGCGCCGCTGCGGCTCTTGATCTTCTGGTCGCCGACGTCGGTCGGTTCAAAGGTCTAGTGGAAGACTTGTTGGAAATCTCACGGTTCGACGCCGGTGCGGTGCGCCTCCACCTCGAGGAGTTGCTCGTTGCCGAATTCGTGCGCAACGCAGTGGCCATCTCCAGTGTCCCGCACTCCTCGGTGACCGTGTCCGAGCAGGCCGAGTCACTCATCATCAACGGTGACAAACGGCGTCTCGCCCGCGCCATCGCCAACCTCATCGACAACGCTCGCATTCATGGCGGTGCCGACATCGAAATCACCGTTGAGGTTCCGGAAGGTGAAGGCTCACCTATCGGCCACGTTCATATCGCAGTGGAAGATCATGGTGAGGGCGTGGTGCCCGAGGAGCGACAGGTCGTCTTCAAGCGTTTCGCCCGCGGCGCAAGATCGGGCCGACGCGGGATGGGCGACGGCGCCGGCCTTGGCCTAGCGCTGGTGGATGAACACATTCGCCTCCACAGCGGCAGAGTGTGGGTAGAGGACCGCTTCGACGGCTCCGAGGGTGCGCGCTTCGTCATCGAACTCCCGGCCGAGGACGCCTGATGCGCCGGTCCCGATGCTCCTTCGCCAGCGTGGTGTTGGTATTTCTGCTCGCGGCCTGTGGTATCCCTGTCGATGCGCAACCGCACGACATCACCGATCGCCGAACACCAAGCTCTGTCGCATCGTCGGTGTCTTCCACCGTCGCTCAAAACGCAAGGGCCAAAGTCTTCTTCCTCGCTGCTGCCACCACCGGTCGCCCCGATCGTCTTCAGACCACGTTGCGCCCTGTAGAAATCACCTTGACGTCGGTGATCAAGGAACTCCTCAAAGGGCCGACGATCGACGAATCAAAAGCGGTGGTGACCGCCATTCCACTGGAGACGCGACTCACCAGCGCAACCCAGTCGGCCGAAGGCGTGGCAGAGCTCAACCTGAACAACACCTTCTTCAACGCCAAGGGGGATCAACTCGTGCGAGCGATCGCCCAGTTGGTGTACACCGCGTCGGCCATTCCGTCGGTAACGCAGGTGCGCATTCTGGTGGATGGCGCAGAGCGCGAGTGGCCACGGGCAGACGGGAGTCGGGTCGTCGTGGGTAGAGCACTCACGGCTGCTGACTTCGCCGAGCTCAGTCCGAGCAGCCAGCCTGACTACGTGGCTATCCCGTCGAAGTGACCGTCGTCGTCAGCCGAAGAACACCGAGGCCACGTCGGAGTACAGCGACATGTCCAGACCGCGGGATTTGCCTACCACGTCGGCCATGTTCGCTCGCGTGATTCGGGCCGACCGGAATGCCACCATTTCACCCCACGCCTGGTCGTGGACCGCGTCGATGGCAGCCAGCCCATAGCGGGTAGCCAGCACGCGGTCATAGGCGGTTGGTGTGCCGCCGCGCTGGGTGTGACCAAGCACGGTGACGCGGGTTTCGAACCCGGTCCGTTCCTCGATGACCGGCGCAATGCGATAGGCGATGCCTCCCAGCAACTCATGACCGTGCTTGCCAAGCAGCGGGGCTTCGATTTCGAGCGTGCCCGGTTTCGGCTTGGCGCCCTCGGCCACAACCACAATCGACGCGAACCGCCCACGGTCATGCCGACGCTGCAGGATGTCACACACCTCATCGAGGTCGAACGGGATCTCGGGCACCAAAATGACGGTGGCTCCTCCCGCGATTCCGGCGTAGGTCGCAATCCAGCCGGCGTCTCGGCCCATGACTTCCACGACCAACACCCGGTCGTGCGCCTCGGCGGTGGTGTGCAGACGGTCAATGGCGTCGGTGGCGATCTGGACAGCGGTGTGGAATCCGAACGTGGTTTCGGTACCGACAACGTCATTGTCGATGGTCTTCGGCACGCCGATAATCGGCAGACCCTCCTCGGTCACCAACCTTGACGCGACGCTGAGTGATCCGTTGCCACCGACAACGATCAACGCATCGAGGCGGTGGTGCACGAATGCTTCCTTGACCCGATCGACGCCATCGGGGTCGTCGTAGGGGCCGCCGCGCTTGGTGCCGAGCAGCGTGCCGCCTCGCGGCAGCATCCCACGCAGGCCACGGACGTTGAGCGGCATGGTCCGATCGTGCATGACGCCGTGCCAGGCATCCAGGAAGCCAATGACTTCATCGCCGTAAACCATTTCGCCCTTACGGACGATTCCACGGATGACTGCATTGAGGCCGGGGCAATCTCCGCCACCGGTAAGGACTCCGACACGCACGTGGGTGCACTCTAGACGCTGAAGCCCCCATGGGCCTAACGACCCGAGCGGCTTAGGACTCCAAGAGGCCGTGGATGATGAACTCAGCGCGACGGTTCAGTCGGCGGCCTTCCGGATTGGCGTTGTCGGCAACCGGCTCGGCCGAACCCTTTGGAACAGCCGCGAGGCGTTCGGCCTCGATGCCAGCCGCGGTGAGGTATGCAATGACCGCGTCGCATCGGCGGTGCGCCAGGACGGCGTTGCTTTCAAGGGTGCCTTCGGAGTCGGTGTGACCAATGACGTCGATGGTGATCTTCGGGCTTTGCTTCATGAGAATCACGCCGAGGTTGAGGATGGGCAACGACTCGGGGGTAAGCGTGAAAGAGTTAATTTTGAACAGCACCGTGTCGGCCACCTGCAGGCTGCCTTCGTTGGGCAAAGATGCCCGAGAATCAATGACGTAGTCCACCACGACGTTGTCCCGCCCGAGCACGTTTGCGGCCTTGTCGATGATGACGTCGGCTACGGCCTGCGAGGGCATGGCTCCTCCGAGATAGATCTTGCCTTGCGAGTACACCGCTGTGCGCGGCGCCAGCGCTTCGACGGGCACCGTTGTAGGCGGCGCGGTCGTGGCCGGGGCAACGGTCGTCGCTGCGGTCGTTGTCGTCGCTGCGGTCGTTGTGGTGGCCGCAGCCGTTGTGGTCGCCGCCAGTGTGGTGGCAGCGACTGTCGTGTCGGGTGACGCCGTAGTCGCTGGAACAGTCGCCCCTGAAGCCGTGCTCGGGGTGACGCTTGTCGTCGCCACGCTGGTGGCCGTTGTTGACGGGGTTGCTGTCTTGGTGGTTTCCCGTCCGAGCACGAAAGCCCCTCCCACCACGGCTGCGAATACGACGGCGACCAGCATGCCTAAAGGCAGTCTGAATCGCGTCCAAGCCGTCGGGCGCGGCACCTTCTGTGGAATGTACCCGCGCTCCGCCCATTTCGGCAGCGCTACCGGCTGCTCATCAATCTCGTCCATCCAGAATCCCTCCACCATCCGCCTAACCTTTCGATGGTAGGCACACGTTGACGGCAAGCGACATGAAACAACCGCGAGGTTGATACAACCTGTCCTCTACATTGAGAACAACCTGACCTTCTCGGCCTTTTCGTGCCTGGCGTGCTAGGAATCACGTCATGGCTTGGGACTCAAAACGACCAGTACCGTGGAAAAAGCTGTTGCGTCTGATCGGACTGTTCGTCGTCCTGTTCAACGTCTTCCTCTATTTTACGGCGAAGAGTAAGTACAACGTTGGCACCTTCGGCGTGAGTTTGTTCTCCGCTGCCTTGTATCTCCTGTTTGCCGTGATCATGGCTAAGTTCGGCATGGACCCGATTACCCAGCGCGAGCGGCGCATCGAGGCCATGGCCGTCAAGCGGGCCGAAAAGGCCGCCGAGAAAGCAGCCGGTCCCGGCGTGTCGAAGGGCAAGAAGACGGCGGTGGCCGAGCGTCCCCGGCCTCCGGCCACATCACGCACCAACGCCGGCAATCGTCAGATCCCTCCGCGTAAGTAGGCGCCATGCCTCTTGTCATTGCCATTGATGCCGGTACCACCGGTGTGCGTTCCATGGCGGTCAACGAAAGCGGTGTGATCACCGGTTCGTCGTACCGAGAGTTCACGCAGCACTTCCCCCATCCCGGTTGGGTCGAACACGACGCCACCGAAATCTGGGAAGCCGTCAAGACGACCTTCAACGAACTACATGCATCATTGTTCGACGAGATCGTCGGCATCGGCATCACCAATCAGCGCGAGACGGTCGTGGCCTGGGATCGACGCTCCGGCGCCCCATTACACCGCGCCATCGTGTGGCAGGACCGGCGCACCGCTGCCACCTGCGAGCAGCTGACAGCCGCGGGGCATTTGCCTGAAGTACGCCGCAAGACCGGACTGGTGCTCGACCCCTACTTTTCGGGCACCAAGTTTGGCTGGCTGTTCAACGAGGGCGGGGTGGCCGACACGCCCGACACGCTGATCGGCACCATCGACTCCTGGATCTTGTGGAATCTTACCGGCGGCACCGTGCACGCCACCGACCCCTCGAACGCCAGCCGTACCATGCTGTTCGACATCCGCACCGGTGCCTGGGATCCGTACCTCTGCGATCTGCTCGGCGTACCGTTCCACGCGCTGCCACGGGTGATGCCGAGTTCGGGGCGTTTCGGTGTCACGTCGCACAGCTGCGGTATCCCCGAAGGGTTACCGGTCTCGGGAATCGCCGGTGATCAGCAGGCAGCCCTTTTCGGCCAAGCGTGCGTCTCGCCCGGTATGACCAAAAACACCTACGGCACCGGCAGCTTCGTGTTGATGAACGTGGGCGACACCTGCCCCGAACCAGCCGACGGCATGCTCACCACGGTTGCATGGCAGTTGGGAGACGGGCCACTCACTTACGCACTCGAAGGGACCGTCTTCGTTACCGGCGCCACTATCCAGTGGCTTCGCGACGGTCTTGGCATTTTGTCGTCGTCGGCCGAAACAGGTCCTCTGGCGTCGTCGGTTCCCGACACGGGCGACGTCTATCTGGTGCCAGCGTTCACCGGACTCGGCAGCCCGTGGTGGGACCCGTACGCCCGCGGCACCATCGTCGGGCTCACCCGCGGTACAACCCGTGCCCATCTCACTCGGGCGGCGGTGGAAGCAATGGCGTATCAAACGCGCGACGCGCTCGTTGCTATGACGGCGGCGTCGGGCCGTTCAGTGACGGCCCTGCGGGTTGATGGGGGCGCCAGCGTGATGCCGCTGTTGCTGCAGTTCCAGGCCGATCAGCTCGGCGTGGCTGTTAGTCGCCCTCGACAGCCGGAAACCACGGCGTTAGGGGCCGCGTTCCTGGCAGGTTTGGCCGAGGGACTGTGGCCTTCGCTCGATGCGGTTGGCAACACGTGGAAACTCGACGTGGAGGTGCAACCCTGCCCCGACCGCACGGTGGCCGACCGTCTCCACGCCCGTTGGCTGAAGGCCGTGGCCCACTCACGAGCTTGGGCCTCCCCCGAGTGAGCCGGCCTCCACCCGCACCAACGCGTCGGCGATAGTGGCCAGCCCGTCCACTTCGCCGCGCTCACGCCAGCGGAACGGATAGTCCTGGCGGCCGATCACCAGCGCGGCCCCGTTGTCGGGCAGGCGGGCCCACACCACCCCGGTCGGGGTCGGATCGGATTCACCGAGATGGCGAGCTCCCTCAAGGAACCCCGCCAACCACAGCGCGGACGGTGCCTCGCCACGGGCATGAAGGATGTGGGGCGGGTCGAGATGCACCACAACCGCCCAGTCGGCGGTGAGTTCGGTCGAGAGCCGGTCGACAAGAACCTCGAACACGTCGGCGTCCCGCTCGGCTAGGGCGGCAGCCAGGTCGAGCGCGCTCAGATCACGGTTACCCCGGGCACTGTCGATGGGACGGATGCCTTCCACCTCAACGCCGTCCACTTCGCTGATCTGCACCCGTAGCTGCCCGATCAAGTCCTGGTCGGGCAGGGCCACCACGAGGTCGTCGACGGCAATGCCAGCGCCACGCTCCATGATCTCGATGCCTACGACGTCACCGCCCACCGAACCAATGCGGCTGGCGACCTGGCCGAGCGCACCCGGCCGATCGGGGAGCCAAACTCTGACGACGTAGTACCAACGGGATTCCACCACCCACAGACTAGGCACATGCCGGGTAGTTCCGGTCGCCTATTTCGTGAACAGGACATGACATCGGTGGGTCGTACCGGTTACGAACGGTTCGCCGCCTCAGCGCCGACGAGGGCAGCGCCGATTGCACCGGCTCGAGGGCCGAGCGTGGCGATCTCGACCCGCAGAGGTGGGCGCACATGGTCGGCGTAGCGCATCTCGTGCACCAGTTGGCGCGTGCGGTCGATGAACAGATCGGCCTGGGCCACCATGCCGCCACCCAACACGACCGCCTCTGGGTCGATCAGATTGGAAAGGTTCACGATGCCGACCGCCAGCCAGAACGCGAAATCTTCGTAGATGGCGAGTGCACCGGTGTCACCGTCTCGGGCTGCGTCGTCCACGAAGCTGCCGGTCACCTTGCTTCGATCGCCACCGGCGCGGACCAACAGCGACGGCGTGTCACCGCGGTCAAGATGCAGGGATGTGAGGTAGTGGAAACCGGCGCCTGACGCGTACCGTTCCCAGCAGCCTCGTTGTCCGCATACACACAGCGGGCCTTTGGGGTCAACGATCATGTGGCCGGGCTCGCCGGAAAATCCGTTGCGTCCGAGGTGCAGGTCGCCGTCAATAACGAACGCTCCCCCAATACCGGTGCCAAGGGTGACAACCGCTACTTCGCTCAGCCCCCTGGCCACGCCAAAACGGACCTCGGCAATAGCAGCACAGGCTGCGTCGTTTACGACCTGCACGGGGTGTCCAAGCTTGGCTTCGAGACGGCCCGACAGGGCCAGGTTTTCGATGTTGCCGACGTTAGGTGCGTAAACCAATTCCCCGTCGCGGCTTACCAGGCCAGCCGCGCCAATGCCGATGGTGTCAAACGGCCGAAGTTCGTCGGCCAGTTCGACCACCGCATCGACCAGTTCGTCGGGGCTGTATGGCGTGGGTTCGCGTGCTTCCATGACGACGTTTCCGTCATGGTCGGTGACCACGCCAAGAAGTTTGGTTCCACCGAATTCGATACCGGCTGCCCTCATACTTGTCAGGCTTCGGCCCTGGCCTTCAGTTCCTCCAGCGTCGACAAGATCCGCACCTCGGCTCGGCGTTTCACGAAACCGGGGATCGGCACTACCAGTTCGATTGACAGGTCGTACACAACCTCGCAGGTGTTCGGACCGGTGACGGTAAAGGTGTACTCGCCATCGACGGAGCGCATGATGTCGCCCTTGAGGAGCTGCCATTTGAGGCGACCCGGCGCGTCGGTGTGGTCGTAGGCAAGCGTGTAGTGGGTGCTGCGCCCGAGCGCGCTGGCCCGAAACTCGACCTCGGTGGCCCGGCCAGCATCATCGGTGGCGCGGACCGT
>JAYTKG010000534.1:0-3107 GCA_043730435.1 Acidimicrobiia bacterium
CACCGGGACGTGTCCGTTCATCGCTTCGCCCTTGTTGAGTTCGGCGATGTTGGGCGAGATCGATCGGGTAACCACGAAGTAGCGGAGTTGCAGCTCGAATGCGAGGCGAGCCACGTAGCTGTTTTCTCCGACGCTCATCAAGGTGGGGTCACGGTGGCGTAACAGACTGGCGAGCAGGCCGGAGTCTCGTCCACCTCCCATCGGTAACAAGATGTTGCCGCGGAAGGGTTTTGGTCGCATCGGCAATGTCGAGGGCCGCTCCACGCCGGCGTTCTCAATGCTCGTTTCAAACGGAACCGGAAGTTCGTTGCGATAGGCGTACTCACGCAAGCCCTCGTCGTAGAGGCGGTGCAGCAGTCGCAGACCGTCGGCGGTTAGAGGTTCGCCTTCCAACGCGATGCGATGCGGACTGGCAACTTTAAAATAGCTCACGCCGGCCACTGCTGCGAGGAGATCTATGGCAGCGAGAACCCCAGGTCGAGCGACGTCAACGGCCGTCGGGAAGCCGAGGGTCTCCACAAATTCGATACGGTCGTCCAGGGAAAAGCGCAGCGTCAGGGTTGCGCCGTCGACGGTCCAGGGCAGCACGCGGAACGCTGCGAACGACTCGCGTGTGTACGTCACAGGAGAATCGGAACCAGTGGCAGGCGCGGCATATCGAATATCGTAGGGCGACGGCAGTCCTGGCGTCCGGTCTCGCCGTGTGGCAGCCGTCCCATCTGAGGAGTTTGAATGCCCCGCCCCGACGGACGCCAAACCAACGAACTACGCCCCATTACCTTCGAGCGTGACTACACGGAAATGGCCGCCGGCAGCATCTTGGTCTCCTTTGGCAAGACCCGCGTGCTGTGCACCGCGAGCATTGATGAGGACGTCCCGCGCTGGATGAAAGGCAAAGGGAAAGGATGGGTTACTGCCGAATACTCAATGCTTCCCGGCTCATCACCCGAGCGCGTCGGCCGCGAGGCCGCGAAAGGCAAGCAGCAGGGTCGCACCGTAGAAATCCAGCGACTGATCGGCCGAGCTTTGCGCGGTGTGTGCGATATGAAAGCCCTCGGTGAGCGTCAGGTCATTGTTGACTGCGACGTGTTGCAGGCCGATGGCGGCACCCGCACCGCATCGATCTGCGGCGGCTATCTCGCGCTGCACGACGCCCTCACCCGCGTTGTGATGGCCAACAAAATCCCCAAGCATCCGCTGCACTCGTTGTGCGCGGCAATCAGTGTTGGCGTCATCGACGGTGAGCCTCGCCTCGATCTCCCGTACGTGGAGGATGTGAAGGCGCAAACCGACATGAACGTCGTGATGGTGCGGCCGTTCGATGGCACCGAGTCGAGCTTTGTCGAAGTGCAGGGCACCGCCGAGGGTGCGCCGTTCAGCCGCAGCGAACTTGATGCACTGCTCGGCCTGGCCGAGGGCGGACTGGCCGACATCTTTGCCTTGCAGACTGAGATGATTGCGGTCCCGCCCGCTAAGCGATGATGCAATTGGTGTGCGCGTCGGCCAACCCCGACAAGGTGGCTGAAATCCAGATCATCCTGAACGGCGCGGTAGAACTGCTGCCCCGCCCCGACGGCGTTCCCGAAGTGGTTGAAGATGCAACCAGTCTGATCGGTAACGCTCGATTGAAGGCTCGGGCGATCTGCGCCGTCATCGGCCTGCCGTCGGTCGCCGACGACACTGGCCTGTTTGTTGATGCGCTCGGTGGCGAGCCCGGTGTGGAAACGGCCTACTTCGCCGGGCCCGATGCCAGCTATGCCGACAACCGGGCCAAGATGCTCCACGCAATTGAAGGCGTGCCGATGGCGCAGCGCACCGCCAGCTTCCGAACCGTTGTGCTGCTGGCCTATCCCGATGGTCGGGAAGTGGCCGTGCAAGGTGTGTGCCACGGTTTCATCGCTGAGGAAGAGCGGACCGGGCGAGGCTTCGGCTACGACCCGCTGTTTATCCCCGTGGAAGGCGGTGGCCGCACGTTCTCGGCCATGGACGAGGACGAGAAGCACCGCATGAGTCACCGGGGCCGAGCCTTCCGAGCACTCCTGGTGGCGCTCAGCCGGTAAGCAGATGCGTGGCCACAAAGCCGCGGCGATCGTTTGGTCACCAGCCGCGTAGGTCGACTGGCCATGAATCGATGATGTCCTCGCCACGGACGATATGGAGGAACTCATGAATGGCTACGGTGGGGTCGACGTGGGCCGGGGCGACCGCTATGCCTTGGCCTACCTGCAACGACCCGGTGCCGGCAGCGGGGGCGAAGGTGACGTGTTCGTCCGAGCAGAACCAGACGGCAGCATCGGCAATGGTCGGGTTGCCGTGATCCATCGCCAGTGACTTCAGACCGGCATCGCACACCGCCCAATCGGGCGTCACCGCGATCACCGTCGCCCACAGGTAAAGCGCCTGTCGGAACGGCTGATCGCGCGTCATGTACTGCGTGTCCATCAAGGCATAACTGCCCGCCTGCACCTCATCGACACGGTCGTGCAGATGATACGTACCGGTACCGCCCGAACTCACCAGCTCGCCTCCGACAGCGGCATGGGCGGCCATCAGAAGATCGACCGCAGCATCAACCTTGGTCTTCTGCGTTTCGTGGTCCATTTCCATCATGAGGTGGCCCTCGTAGCCCATCACGCCACGCACGGTCAGGCCCTTCGCGCGGGCGTAGTCGGCCAGCCGGGCCGCCTGGTCGGGCGGGCAACCGCAGCGGGGGAGGCCGATATTCACATCGACCAGCACCTCACGAATCCCGGCCGTGGCCGCAGCATCGATCGTCACCTTTGAATCGACCGCGATGGTGATGCGCGCCTCATCCTGCATAAAGGCCATGGCCGCGAGCCGCCACGGATTGACCGACTCATTGGCGAGCAGCAGGTCGTGACCGAGGCCTGCTTCCACCATGCCAAGGACCTCTCGCGGCGTGGCACAGGTGAACGAGCGATGGCCGTGACGCGCCTGTTCGGCGGCGAGCGACGTGCATTTGTGGGCCTTCACATGAGGCCGCAACAGCGAACCCGGACGCAGCGCAGCCATGGTGGCAAGGTTGTGTTCGAGCGCATCGGAATCAACGATGAGGGACGGGGTGGGCAGGTCGTGGATGCTGGGCA
>JAYTKG010000535.1:0-13726 GCA_043730435.1 Acidimicrobiia bacterium
GACGACGGCCTGCTCGGTGGACGAAACCCGTGCGACGGTGTTCGGCTGCCGCGGGTGGACGCGCCGCCCGTCTACCCAATGTCGATCGAACAGGTCGACGCGCTCATCTCTGCGGCAGCCGAGCCGTTCAAGGCGGCCATCGTGATCGGCGCCGGGCTCGGTCTGCGCCAGTCCGAAGCTGCCGGCCTCACCGTGGATCGGGTCAACTTCCTTCGCCGCTCGATCAGTGTCGACCGTCAGTGGCAGCAGGCGACCGGCTCGGCGATCGGAGCGTTCACTTCGCCGAAGACGGAGGCGAGCACGCACATCGTGCCGGCCGATCAGTGGGTGCTCGACCACCTCGCTGCGCACATCCAGCAGCACGGCCTCGGTGCCGACAGTGTGCTGCTCCACCGAAACGGTGTGCCGTTCGACTCGGCCCCCCGCCGAAGAAGACCGAGTCCGCGATGCCATCGGTCGCCTGTTCCGCCCCGACGAACTGCGAGGCGCGTCAGGCTGAAAGTTACTGGCCCACCGACGCGTGGCTTGATATCATCTTTGATGTCATGTGGTCGGTCGAGCTGGAGCCGGAGGTGGAGCATTGGATGAGCGGGTTGACAGTGCGCGACTTCGCTTCAGTGCTCCCCCACGTCGAGCGTCTGACCGAACGAGGCAACCTGCTCCGGATGCCGGCGTCGCGTGCGCTCGGCGACGGGCTGTTCGAGCTTCGGTTCGACCTGCTCCGGGTGGCGTGGCGGATCACGTACTTCTTCGCCACCGGCCGGCGGATCGTGTTGCTCACCGTGTTCCACAAGCAACGACAGAACGAACGCGCTGAGGTGCAGCGGGCGCGTTGGGCGATGACCCGCTGCGTAGCCGAAGGACACACTGCCGAGGAGGACAACTGATGGCCCGTACGACGATCGATGAACTGAAGAGGAACCGCCTGGCCGCCATGACGGCCGACGAGCGCGCCGCCTTCGACGAGACCTACGAGGCGGCTCGCCTCGCACTCGACGTCGGCGAGAAAGTTCGCGACGCACGCGAGGCCGCCGGCCTCAGCCAGCGCGAGCTCGCCGCCCGTATGAGCACAAGCCAGGCCGCCGTGGCGCGCTTGGAGACTGGCGGCGTAGGCGCCACACTCACGACCCTCCAGAAGGTCGCCGCCGCGCTCGATCTCAAAATCACCGTCGAGTTGTCGGCGGCAAGCTGACGCCATGTGACTTTGGGGGTCACTCGCGAATGATCTCAGCAAGTACGACATCCACCCATTGCTGGATACGTATCACCTCGTCCCGATCATGACTGGCGGACGTGTGGACACTTCGGGACGCGCGGGTGTAAGTCGCCCGCCCGATCGATCCGACGGCTTCATCGATGATCTCCAAGGATCGGGCGGGTTGATCAGAACGTTCCTTCGATCCCAGAATTGATCGAATCTTCTCCGCCTGAGTCGGTCGGCCATCGTGACCCTTGAACCAGGGTTGCGCCTTGATCTCGTCGTCCCCTTGCGCAAGGAGATCGATCGTTCCGCGCAGCACCTCGCGAAGCTCTGCTGCTGGCCCGAGATAGGTCAGCCTGCTTGTGTCACCGAGGTCCTTGGCGGCCTGCGCGTAACTGTCGGCGAGCCCAGCGTCGAGACCGCGCAACTTTGTAACTAACGCCGACTCGGTAAGGTCTGCAGTTGCACCTGATGCCGCCAACCACCGAGCCGTGTCATACGAAGGCAACACCTCGCGCTCGATCAATCGATCGACGTTTCGGAGTCGCGCACGAATCTCCTCGGCTGCCGTCTGTCGGCCGACTCGCGCTCGCAGAATCTCGATCTCAGCATCTACCGCCTGTATGGAACCGAGATCCCCGATGGCGCCGACAAACCTCGGACGGTAGTCCCGTTGCCACTCCGCACACAGGCCGCGAATCGCCTCGAAGTCCGGCTTGGACGAGACCCACACGCAATCTTGCGCTTCTTGAGATTTGCGTCGAGGGCTTTGAAGCCCTCAGGCGCAGCATCGAGGTCAATCACCTACGCGTTCTCCGCTGCGCCACCGAGCGTGTGGATGACCAAATTGTGGCCAACATTCGAGATCTCGTAGCGTCCCGTTTCAACGCGCTTCAGGTAGCCGGCACCGGCGGCATCAACGAGCGTTTGGTCGATCCGGCTGGGTAGCTTCCATCTGGCTTCCTTGAACACCGCTTCGAGTTGGTCCTTGCCGATGGTCGATGAGCGCTCGCCCGCTGGAGCGATGTTCTTCAAGTAATACGCTGCAACTGCAGTCGCCTCGCGGTTGTTGGTTGGCGGGTGTTGGGCGAAGAACGACCTGGCATCCGGAAGTCGGCCCGTAGTCGAGGAGTCGGACGGCGCCGGCGAGGCTGAGACCGTTACAAATCAGGGGAGGTTGACGGCGTTGGCATGATCGGGGCGTGGTCCGTCTTCGGTTGGTGCTTCGAGGGGTGAGCCCTCTGATCGTGCGCACGATCGAAGTGCCCACCGTTGCGACTCTGTCTGTGCTGAACGACGCAATGTTGATCTGTTTCGGCTGGTCGGGTGAGCATTTGCACAAGTTCACTATCCGAGCGGTCGGCTACTCGACTGACTGGGTGGTTGACGCTGACGATTCGCGCAACGTGACGCTCGACCGCCTCGGTCTGCGGGTGGGTGAAAGGTTCTGTTGGGCCTACAACTTCTTCGCCGACTGGAATGTCGACATCAGGGTCGAAGCCGTCAACGACGAGCCACGGTCGAGGATCTCGTGTTTGTCTGGTCGGCGTGCCGGGCCACCGGAATGGTGCGGTGGGCACGCCGGGTTCCGGGCGTGGGAGAACGCTCACAGCCTGTCGGAGTACATCGAATGCGTGGTCCAACTCCGTGACCACATCGATAAGGACGGGCAGCCGGTTGATCCTTTCGATTTGCTCGACCGGTTCGAAGCGCTGTCGCTTTGGGTGTTGCGGTATCGGTTCGATAAAGCTGGGGTGAACGGGCGGCTTCCCACGTTGGAGGTCCCTTCATGCGTTTCATCGTCCAAGTCCGGATAGAACCCGACACCAACACCCAAAGCGATGTCATCGATGTCGCTGTGATCGAGCGCGGCGTGCTGTCACTGGCCACGCTTGGTTTGGGTATCGAAGAAGCCAAGGGTCTGCTCGCTGGTGTGCAGACCGTCGTCGCGACAGAGCATTGCGCTGACGCGTTATCAAACGTTGAGCATTGCGAGGACTGTGGCCGACGGTTTGCGCATAAGGACACTCGCCATCTTCAGGTCCGCAGCCTGTATGGAGCGGTCACGGTGCCGAACCCAAGATGGTGGACGTGCATTTGCAGCAACGAGAAGCGGGCGGCGTTCACGCCACTGGCGAAGCTTCTTCCGGAACGTTTCACGCCGGAGCTGGGGCTGGTGGAAGCCAAACTGGCTGCTCACATGGCCTTTTCCGCAGCAGGGAAACTCCTTGGTGAAATACTTCCTGTCGGTCGGGTCGTGCACGGGAACGAAACCCGCAGGCATGTGCATCGCATCGGCGCCCGTCTTGATGCCGAGCTCGACAGCGAAGATGAGTACGCGCACATGGACGGGTCCGGCCACGCTCTTCGAGCGTTACCCAAACCGGACATGCCGCTCGTGGTCAATATCGATGGCGGTTATGTGCATTCCAGTGCGCAGACGTCACGGCGCGACGGATGGTTCCAGGCCGTGTGCGGGACCGTTACCCGTCACGACGGCCAGGCCAGACGGTTCGGGTTCGTCCCAAACATCGATACCCGACCACGCCGACGGATCAGAGACACCCTCATCGCTCAAGGCCTACAACCGAACCAGCTTGTCACGTTCCTTTCCGACGGCGCTACCGATCTCGCCACATGGACTGATCGGATGAACCCAACCGTCGAATATGTCCTCGACTGGTTCCACATCGCGATGCGGTTCACCGTCCTGGCCAACACGATGCACGGCCTACAGACCGACCCCGAGTTCGACGACGACCCGACAGATATCGTGAAGCTTGAGGTCGAGCTACGGCGTGATGTCGGTCGATCGAAATGGCATGTCTGGCATGGCAACATCCGCGATGCTCTCGACCTTCTCTCCTACACCGCATGCGGCCTTGAGGGCTGCGCCCCGAACGAAGCTCAGATGAAGGCGACCAAGCTTGTCGACGAGCTACACCGCTCCTGGAACGGAACCAAGGCTCGATCCCCAACTACGCCGAACGGCATCGTGCCGGCGAACCGATCTCCTCAGCTGCGGCCGAGGCCACCGTGAACAGCGTCATCGCGAAACGGATGGTGAAGAAACAACAGATGCGATGGACCCCGACCGGCGCCCATCACCTCCTCCAGATCCGCACCCGCGTCCTCGACGAACGCCTCGACCACGACATCAACCGCTAGAACTCCCCGACGACTGCTGGTTCGGACCCGAACGCTACCTGCAGTCGAAGTCAGGTCAGAATAGACCAGTACACGGGCTCGCCCTACGTAGCAGGAATTGCGGAGTCGCCCTACAACTTATGCCATGAGATTGGACATTCGGTGGGGCTGCGACACACCACCAGCAACACGTGCCTGAAGCGGTACGTGGACGGGGGATCGGCGACATTCATCAATCAAGCAGAGATTAACGAACTAAATGCTCATTACTGAGGGAGTTATCGGATGAGAGTCAGAATTTCACACATGATGTTGGCGCTCGCCGTCACGGTGGTACCGGGCTGTGGATCCTCGGCGACCAGCGAATCAGCATCAAGGACGTCGTCTTGGGCCAGCCTTAAGGTCGATGCGAACGAAGTTGAGAGTTTCGCTACTCTCAAGGAAATGTCCGACAAGGCGGAGTTGGTCGTTCGTGGCAAGGTCGTTGCGATCGATGGAGCGCGCGTGGCGGGCAGTGATTTGGGCGCCGCGACTGCACATTTCGTGACCTACCAACTGGTTGTGGAATGGGCAAAGGGACCGACTCGCAAGGGAACGGTGTTGCCGGTCGAGTTTTTTGCAACCAATGGCGCCCGCCCGTTCGACGAGTGGTTGAAAGATCTTCAAAGCTCTCCGTTCCCTCAGGATACGGTCTACTTTCTTCGTGAGAAGAAAGACGGCTCAAACGCCTATCGCATTGTCAATAGCTTCGGACTATGGGAGCAAAAAGGAAATTCTGTTAAGGCGCCGCTGTCAGATGATGGCTCTCCTTCGAAGTACGAGGCCGAAACGTTGAAGTTTAAGAGTCTCGACGACTTGATCAAATCGGTATCGTAAGCGGACTGATCCCGTTAGATGACTGCGTTTCCGCGGGTTGATCCCTGCATCATCCGGGCCGAAGTTTTTCACGCTGGAAATTGCGATCCCGCACGCGTGGGCGGTCAAGGGCGTCCCACCTAATTGGTGCGTGATAATCACGCTTATCACACACTAAACTAGTTTCATGCCTTCGAACCCCGCTCGACGCCGTACCGTCGGTCCTGATCTTGCTGAACTTGCGGAGGATTGGCTCGCCGCGAAACGGGTGGGGAACCGTCCGGATGATCCGGGGAACTCGGACCGGGCCCGACGTGCTGATCTTAACCGTTGGGCTGGCGCGTATGTCGCGGTTCTCGGCCGAGAGAGCGGTGAAAGTCATGAGGGTTTGATCGGGTGGAGTTTTGTCACTGTGACAGAACTCGCGAATTCGGATCTGACGGTTGCTGCGTTGGATTGGTTGGCTGATCAGCAGCTCGCGGTCTCGACCCGCCAGCGGATGCTCGCCACGTTACGGGGCTGGTGCTCCTGGCTGATGCGTCGTGGCCATCTCACTGCGGATCCGACCGACGCAGACGAGGTCCGTCTCCGCTCGACCGACCGGGACTTGGACGGCAAGACATTCACGGTCGACGAGGTCGACCTGCTGCTCGACGCCGCCAGCCGTGCGCCGGCCGACAATCAGCGGTCGTATTGGCCTGTGCGTGATGTGGCGGTTATATCAGTCCTGTCATCGTGCGGTTTACGAGTGAGCGAGCTCTCCAATCTCACCACTGCCAACTACGTGCACGATGTGGAACGCCCGGTGTTCAAAATCCGCGGTTCCAAAGGCGGCAAAGGCAGGATCGTGCCCATACCCACGCGCACCATCGAAGCGATCGACGCCTACCTCGTTGAGCGTGCCGAGGAAGCTGGCCCCTCCCCCGCTCTCGCGGTACGTCCTCGGGGCCGACTGTTCATCTCGAACGACGGGCGACGCTTGAGCCAACAGCAACTCGATCGACAGCTACGTCAGTTCTGCACACGCACCGAGGTCGATCTACCCGAAGGGGCGATGGCCCACGCACTCCGCCACTTCTATGGCTCACAACTCGCGGAACGTGGCGTGCCGCTGCCGATCATTCAACAACTCATGGGTCACACCAACCCCGCAACGACCACGATCTACACCCGCGCCACAGCCAACGACACAACCGGGGTCCTCGACGACGCCGGCTGGCTCTGAGCCTCTCCCGCGCCAAGAGTTGTTGAGGCGACCAGAGGTTGACCCCGCTGGAAGTCGTCAGGATCAACGATCGCCGGCATGCTTGCCCCAAAGGCCGAGACCTGACCGCACGGCTGTCAGCGCAGGCCAGAAGCCTGGCGACCGATCCCCAGCCTGTTCGACTTGGCCGCGTGCCGCAGTTGCCGTCACGAAGGGGCTGTTCGTCGGTGATGCCAATAAGTGACTAAGGGTGGGAGCCATCGGCGAATTCGTCATCCCGTTTGGCCGGAGGCTTGCTCACGCTGAAGGCTGCGAACGATTTGCGCTATGGATGTCGACGGGTTGCTGCCGATTGGGGAATTGTTGCCGTGGTGCATCTCGTCCAAGGCGACTCCACGTTCCTCGGCGATCTCCCAGTTCGCCTGGAGCGTCGGCCATGCGTCAGGCCCGAGGCCTTTGCCGACGGTGAAACCGAGTCCAGCGCTCATTGCCTGTACCGCATGGCGTTCGGTGTGGCGCCGCAGATCGGTCGCGTGTAGTACGAGCCATAGCTCGAAGCATGGGTTCGAGAAGGCGGTGCCGATCTGATGGCGTTCGGCGGTGGCGATTGCTTCTTGAATGTAGGGGTGTTCGTCGCAGTCGAAGACGCACCAGATTTCGTCGAATGGTGCGTTCGTGCGCTCCCGACGGATGGCCCGCTTGCGTCGGTCTACCAGTTCGACGGCGCGTTTCACGAGCGTCATCGGCGAGCCGTGGGTGTCGTCGATGTCAACGGTCACTCGCTCGCGGTAGAGCGAAGCCCATTTTGTGAAGTACTCGACTTCGGTGAGCCGGCCTTCGGTCAGAAGCTTCACGATCCGCCGTTGTGGCTGGCTGCGAGACGATCGTTTGGCGGGTGGGGCGTGCCGGTTCTTCACGCCGATGTGAACTCGTGGACGGGCTCGGCGGCGCGTTCGAACCCGGAAGGATCGATCACGGGCATGCCGCCATATCGTCCCTGGAGATAGCGTCGGCCGAGTGCTTCGTCCTGACGGGGGCTGAATTCGGCAACGCTGTATATCCGTGACGATCCGTCTTCGGCCTTCTCGGTGATCCAGATCTGATCGCGTCCGATCGGTCGCTCGGCCGAGTCGCCGAGGAAGACCGGGTTGTGCGCGTTGAAAACCAGTTGTGCACCTTTCGGGTTTGTCACCGGATCTTGGAAGAGTCTGATCAGTTGCTCACCAAGTCGAGGGTGCAAACTTGCGTCGAGTTCGTCAGCTAGTAGCACGCAGCCATCATCGAGCGCGTCGATCACTGGGCCGATAATGCCGATCCAAACGAGCGTGCCGAGCGACTCTTCGTCTGGTTCGAGTTGGGTGCGTCCGTCGGGTCCGGAGTGGGTGAGGCGTACGAAGTCTTCGACGACAAAGTGCTCGGCGTCGCTGCCATCGGGTTCTCCCTCGATGCCGTTCAGAATCCGAACGGCACGATGCATCCGGTCGACGAACTCGGGGGTCGCGCTCTCGCGGTGAATGTCGGTCACACCAAGATCTGCGGCACGGATCAATGCGAGGACGCGTTCGCGCTGACCGGACTCGACAAGCTCCGAGGTACGCGCTGCGCGGATACCTCGGCTGTCGGCTTCGGCAAGTCGCAGGTTGGCGGTGAACCATGCGAACAGCGGAACGAGTTCGGAGTCGAGGGTCGCCCCTGCAACGGAGAGAAGGAGCGAGTTCGGCCGAGTGATCTTTTCGAGTGTCCGGCCGGACGAGCGCATCGGCACACCGAACTGGAAGTTCTCGCCGTCGCGTTCAAAGACGAGCGATTGTCGGCCCTTGGGGAAGCGGTAGGCGTATTCGCTGACGACCTCGGTGTCGGTCACGTCGAATCCGTACTGCCAACGAACACCTCGGATAATGACGTCTACCTCGAAATGACTTGGCCTGTCCACTGAGGCCTGATCGAGGCGGAACGGTCGACGCGGGATCAGCGTGCCCTTGCTGCCGTGCCGAAACGAACCGAGCACTAGACCGCGCATGTCAGCCATCGCCCGCAGAGTGCTTGTCTTACCCGACGCGTTCGCTCCGAAGACACCCGCAACCGGTAGGACCTGCAACATCGCCCCGTCGGCACGCCACGGGACTGAACGTGCGATGCCCGGCTCTGCCATCCGGGTCGCTTCGAACGAAATCGATGCGTCGTCGCGGAATGAGCGGACGTTTGAGAACGAGAACCGAACGAGCGAATTCCTAACGGTTGTAGTCGTCATAGGAGTAGTATTACGGGAAACTCGTAGAAGTGTCGAATAGAACGGCGGAAAATGTATCTTTTAGCCTCAAAACTCAAATATCTGTCGTCGCCCTATCTTGCGGGACACTTCGTCGCGCTCGCGGCCGGTTTGAGCGACTCCATCCTTCCTGACCCGCTCGCCGCGAAGGACCTTGTGCGGGCCGAGCCGCGCGAAATCGCGGAACTTGTGCGCCACCGTATCTACGAGGATCGACTTCCAACGAGACGCGCAATTCTGCGATACCCGAAGAATTCCGACCCGAGTAGCTATCGAACGGTGACCTCGCTCGACATCCTGGACCAGTATGCGTACCGCCAGATCGTGAGCCCTCTCGCTACCGTCTCGGCCAGACTACTTCCGGAGTCCGTGCTGTCGATGCGGCCGACCTGCGACCAAAATGGCGTTTGGTACCTCGGTGACTCGCGCGCCGCGTGGAAGGTTCGCCAGGAGCGCATCCTCTACGAACTCGAAGCAAGACCGGATCCGCATCTGGTGGTCATGGACGTGCGTCAGTATTACCCATCGCTATCACCCGGTCCGCTGGCCGTTGCAATGAACTCGTTCGGACTCAACGCTGGCGCGGCCGGCGACATCATCCGCTATCTGGACGCACTGAATGGGCTGCCCGGCACGGTGGGCGGGCTGCCGATCGGGCCCTGACGCCTCGGCAGTACTCGGAACAGCCGGGCTCATCGCCGTTGACCGAGCTCTCGCGAGCGAGACCTACGTGCGCTTCGCTGACGACATCTGGATCATCACAGCCGATCGCTCCTCTGCCGAAGCGGTTCACGAACGCGTTTCGCACCAGCTCACCGTCCTGGGGCTAACGGAGAACACCGCCAAACACAAGATACTCAGCGGGCAGGAAGCACTCGACCACGTCACCGACGCCGAAATCGACTACGTCGCAAGATCGGGCAACCGAGCGAGCCTCGAAGAAGCGATGGACCTCATCTACAGCGGCATCGCCGAACAGAAGTTCGGCCGAGTCCGTTTCGGGCTCGGAGCGCTCAAACGCCATCGGTCGACAGCCCTCGTTGCGCTACTACTCGCCAACCCCACACTGCTCGACGTTGACCCCAAGTCGTTCGGTTCGTATCTCGGCACCGTGATGCCGGCCATCGCCGATTCCGAGCGCGAAGCGCTTATCGCGATGGTCGTCAATGACACGAGCGACCACCAGATCGGTCGACGAATCCACCTAGCAGCCGCGCTTGGCCGAGGCCAGCTAGGGGAAGAACACAGCCGCACTCTGCACGACGCCGCGGTAGGAATGTCGAACCGAAAACATCAGCTCATCCGCACGCACGCGCTCGTGGCAGCGTGCAGAGGAGCCGGCGTCGAACGTCGCCTCAACGAGGGACTCGAATGTGCCGAGGCGACCGACAGCCTCGATCTTCGACGAGCAATAGGCGACGCTCACCATCGCGTCTCTGGTCAGCGCCGCTCACGCGGCGTCAACCACCTGTGCCGGATCGATCCCGAAGTACGGCCGTTTCTGAAGCATTTGCGTTGAAGTAGCAATGCTCCCGAAGCTTTCCGAACAAACCGTCCTATGCCCCGCATGGTCGTGCTCCAGAGACCAATGACTTCTTCTGTGTGATAACTACAATTATCACACGGTAGAACGATCAGCCTTGACGGGTCTCGGTCGAGCCTCTTTCGTGTAAACGCGGCGTTGTGCGGTGATAGACATAGCGATCGACTACTGAGAACGCTGGCCTGGGCCAATCAGATCGTGCGGTTCGACGGCTATGCAGGTAGGTCGGAGAGTTGGATTTCGACGCTGTCGTTGTCGTAGTCAGCTATAACGCGGAGTCGTCCGCCGGTTGCTTCTATGTAGCGCGCCAGGGTGAGCAGTGTCGGGTTGGGTCGTTGTTCGAGTTTGGAGATGTCGGCTTGTTGAACACCGAGCGTTTCGGCTACCTGGGCTTGGGTGAGTTCTCGGGCTTTGCGTACTGCGGCGAGGTTACGAACTCGCCGTGCTGCGATGTCATCGGCAATCTGGCCGACGTTGGCGGCGAGGTCACGAGTGCGCGGGTTGGCGTTGAGCCGGGCTTGCGCCGCGGCGACGCGGGCGTTGGCGTTCTGATGATCCGTCAGACTGTGATCGGGTTCGGGGATGATTGGCTGGCTTCGTTTGGTCATCTGGTTCTCCTGATTCGCGCTGTGTGGCCGGGGTGGGCGTGTTCCCATGCGGGGATGGCTTGTGCCTCGATCCGGTTCACGATTGGTGGGTACCACTGGTTGGGATGACGAGCGAGGGATTTATCACCCATCTCGAACACGACGGGGAACTCCTCGCTGCTGGTGTCGGTGAACCAGACGTAGAAGATCCGGATCACGGGCGGCTCGTCGGCGTATGGGCAGATCTCGTTGGGTGGGGTGCGTCGCAGTGTGTGTAGGTCGTAGCGGGCAATCACGATCGGGTGGCTGATATCACTCTCTTCGATATGGCGGCCGTGGCGGCCGAGCGCGTTCACGAGGCCGTTCACTTCGCCAGCGATCTCGAAGGTGTCGGGGTCGTCAACGAGGTGTTCGAACTGATCGGTGAACGTTGCGTGGAATTCAATTCGGATAGGGCCACGATACCACCAACATTCACTATATGCAATAGGTAGTTAAATGCATGCAGAGTCCATCGTTCGCTGCGGAGCGCACAGCCCTTGGGTTCCATACCGCCGCCCCTGGTTGGCTCGCTATCCGTACTTCACCGGCACCACCCGACCTACCCGTTCAACAGCGCCTCGCAGCGCACACTGGCATCCAGGGCCAGCAAGATCGTCGGCACCCCGGCCGTCCAAACCAAGCCACCCGGCCCGTGCCGCAGCTACGTCAGGACGAGCCCGTTTGTGAAGTTTCGTCGATGACTACCTGTATCTCCGGTTCCATCTTGACCGGGTCAGGGACGCTCGGCTGCAACGACGCAGCTTCGCCTGGATGGCCCGCCAGGTTCTGCTTTTTGTGGTGTGAGCAACCTGTAGAGTCAGGCTCCACCACTCCCCCGCCACCGTCAGACCGGACTCGATTCCGGTGATATGCTCTATTACACACACTATGGAGGTGGGTTTGAGCGACCTTCCAGGCGGTTCCGCGGATGACGTCGCTGGTGGTAAGGTCGTCTCGGTCCGCTACTCGTTCTACGGCCTGTTTCAGTTCTGGTAATAGCCGAACGGGAAGAACTTCCGCAGGCCAAGGGCCCATCCGTGGACGACCAACGCGGCGCAGCAGTTTCTCAACGTCGAAACCGTGCTCGTTTTCAGCAGCGAGTTCCTCAACATCGGACTGGGTGACAGGCAGGCCTCGCGGCACGTGTCGCGGAGATGGGCGTTGGTTTTGCGCTGAATGCTCCCGGGAGGCCGGGTAGATCTAACGGCACGTAACCAGACGTACGCTGATTACATGACGACTCGAGTGATCGTGACAGCCGCCGCCTCGGGGATTGGCCGCGTCACCGCTGAGGCATTCCAGGCCCAAGGTGCCAGCGTCCACATATGTGATGTCGACGAGGCCGCGCTGGAACGATGCCGCGCCGAGAACCCCGGCCTCAAGGCCACGCGCGTCGACCTCGCTGACGCCGGCGCCATCGACGGTTGGCTCACCGCGGCGCTCGGCGACCTCGGTGGGGTTGACGTGCTCGTGAACAACGCCGGCATCAAGGGTCCGACGGCGTTCGTGGAGGACGTGAGCGTCGCCGAGTGGCGCGAAAGCCTGACGGTCTCGCTCGAATCTCATTTCGTCACCGCGCGCCGGGTCGCTCCGATAATGAAGGCCCAGCAACAGGGATCGATCATCAACTTGTCGTCCACGGCTGGTCTGGCCGGCTTTGGGTTGCGTACGCCCTACGCCGCGGCGAAGTGGGCGGTGATTGGTCTCACCAAGTCGCTCGCTATCGAGTTGGGGCCTCACAACGTGCGCTGCAACTGCATCTGCCCCGGATCGGTTCGGGGAGCACGAATGGAGCACGTCGCGACGACCGAAGCGACCGAACGAGGCATCACGCCAGAAGAGGTGCTCGCCGAATACGTCAACGGCCAGTCGATCAAGCGATTCGTAGAACCAGCGGAGATCGCCGCACTCTGCCTGTTCCTCGCCTCGCCGGCCGCATCGATGATCACCGGCCAGGCCCTCACCGTCGATGGCCATTCCGAGACCTTTCACATCTAGACGATTGGCTCCAAGCCGTCGGTGTTTAGTGGTCGTCGGCGATGAGTGATCGCGCTGGTCCTGGCCGGTGGCTTGTTTCGTTTTGCCAGATCACACCCGGCTTACAAACTCGGTCGGACAGGCCCGTTGTCCGAGACGGAGGCGGTGGCACTCGGTGTAGATCTTGCGGGGGTGGTGCAGGTGCCGATCACGGTGACCGTCGACGGTGAACCGATCTCGGGATTGTCGAGCGCGACGGCCGGTTGGCCGTCCACCCACCTGGCGCAGGTCGATCGCGGGCTCGACGAGCGACAACGGCAGAACCACATGGCCCCACATGAAGTTTCGTGTGTTTTGGGGTCAGGTGGCGCTGTTCGGGGTGGGTGCTGTCGGCGTCTACAGTGCCTGATGGAGGTGCAGGATGGACGGCATCGAGGTTGGGGAGCTGCGTGCTCGGTGGTCGCTCGACGAGTCCGACGTGGCGCTCGTGCGGAACAAGACCGGGTCGACCCGGTTGGGATTCGCGGTGTTGTTGAGGTTCTTCGAGGCTGAGCGCCGCTTCCCGAGCGACCGTGGTGATGTCCCGGCTGAGGTGATTGGTTTCCTGGCCAGCCAGCTTGGTGTCGAGTACTCGGCGATCGTCGATTACGACTGGGCTGGCCGGTCGTGGAAACGGCATCGTGCGCAGATCCGTCGGAGGTTCGAGTTCCGAGCTTGGTCACAACAAGACGATGTCGAGATGTTGGTCGAGTGGCTTGTTGCTGGCCCGTTGGCTGATGGGTTACGCGAACCGCAGTTGTTGCCGTTGGCTGCGGGTTGGTGTCGTGAGCGTCGTGTTGAGCCGCCGGCGGCGAGCACGATGTCGCGGGTCGTGCGTCAGGCGCAGGCTCGTTTCGACAGC
>JAYTKG010000536.1:0-7672 GCA_043730435.1 Acidimicrobiia bacterium
TCGCTCAAGTTCTTTGATCCGGCCCTTTTCTTCCGACGTGACTCCTGGCAGGCGGCCGGCATCAGTTTCGAGCTGCCGATACCACGTACGCAGGGTGTCGGGACTCGCTCCGACCATCGGCCCGATCCGATTCACCGCGCCATGAATCGAGAGCTCCGGGTCCTGTTCATGTGCTTCGCGAACAAGACGTATCGCCCGTTCACGTAACTCCGGCGGGAACTTCCGTCCTTCTGGCATGACTCCACCTTTCCGTGGATATCGAGCCTCCATCAAACTCAGGGCGATTCAATGAACAGCGTGATGTCGTTGCCGTCAACACCTTTGATCACCTCGACCGAACGGGTGACACCTTCCACCGCAGGCAATGATGAGAACAGCAGGCCGAACAGTCCTTCGAAACCCTCCTCGGCTGCGTCGATGTAGCCGTGCAGATGTTCCGCCGACGAGGTGCTATCCACCCGGGGCGGTGTGTTGCTCGAGAGGCCGAACGGGGCCATGGCTGCCAGCATGCGCGGATCAGACCTTGGATCAGCTTTCGGTTCCATGTCGGGCGAACCAAGACGACCGGAAGTAACGGTGCAGCGGTCACGAGAACACCTTCCCCGTCGGCACCCCCGTTGCGCTGACCGTTCCAAACGTAACTTCAGCCGATGTCGCTTGAGAACACCGCACGAAGGGCGTTACGCCCAGGAGCCGGTAGCCCAGATGCTGCTGTCCCACTGCGAACCGGACCAGGAGCTGCCCGACCAAGTGGAACCCGACCACGTCGAACCCGACCACGTCGAACCCGACCACGTCGAACCCGACCACGTCGAACCCGACCACGTCGAACCCGACCACGTCGAACCGGACCACGTGCTACCAGACCAGGTAGAACCGGACCAGGTGGAACCGTTCCACGTGCCGCCCGACCATGTGCGGCCCTGCGCTTCGGCAGTCGCGAGTGCCGTGGTGTTGACGGCCTGACCGAACACGTCTTTCTCTCCGGTGAGGGCGACGTTGTTGCGGGAGAGGTGACCACGGCCACGGGCCAGTTCGAGCGAGCCAGTACCCGTCGACGGAGAAAAGGACTGGTTAGGGTTCCTCGGGAACCTGCCGGCAAACAGTTTGGCCATGTCGATCTCGCCTGCACCCTGGCCCTTGGCGTCGATGCCGGTCATCTTCTTCGTGGAAGAACCGATCAGCGCCTTCACCTCATCGGGCGAGTACTCCGGATGCTGCTGCAGGATCAGTGCAATGGTGCCCGACGCAATGGCGGCGGCCTGCGATGTACCGCTTCCCCGGAAGTAGCGTTCGCCGAGGCGACCGGCCGAGAAGTTCCCATCGAGAAAGCTGTTCGGTACCCGCAGACCCTGCAGATGCGAACCAGCAGCAACGAAGTCCGGGTTCTTGCAGAGCTGCCTGCAGCCAGCCGAGCTCGCCGAGTAGCTACCGATGCGATCGTCTTTCAGCGACGGCGTGCCCATCGAATCGAACCCACCGACAGCTATCACAAAGGGGTTATAAGCCGGACTGGAGAGACCCGGTGCGCCAACGCCTTTTTGATAGCCCGTGTTGCCCGCCGAGGCGACAACGACGATGCCGTTGCGCCACGCCTGCTCTACGGCAAACGAGAGAGGATCGACAGCGGCGGGCTGCCCAGAGTTGGTGCCATAGGAAAGGTTCAGCACGCGAATGTTGAGACCGTTGTCGTTCTTGTGCTGGATGACCCAGTTGATCGCCGCGATGACTTGGGTAACGTCGGCACCGCCGTCTGCCGTCGCCACCTTCACACTCACGATGCGAGCGTCGGGAGCAATGCCGCGATAGGCGGTTGCCGGAGCATTCGCATAGGGAGCGGTGAGCGTGCTGTCGTGCCCGGCAATGAGACCGGCCATAAACGTGCCATGCCCGAAGGTGTCGAGATTTTGCAGATTCGGAGCCTGCGATTCAAGCGACAGGTCCGGTCCGTAGACGACCTTGCCAGGGGTGTCCAGGCCGGCGACCGGGGCAACGCCGCTGTCGATTACGGCCACGTCGATGCCTCGACCCGTATACCCAGCATTCCACCAGTCGGCGGCGCCAAGATCGGCAGTGACGGCAGCCATCGAATACGGGTCGGTCGCCGGGCTGTACGTAGTCAGCGCTCCCGCCGTGACCGAGTGGAGAAGCGAGCCGCCGAGAGCAACGGAAGCTAACGACGCAAGGGCAATGGCGACAGGTCGACGTCGTGAGCCATATTTCTTCACTTTTCTCACTGATTTGCGCCTGATCATTGCCATCCTCTGGAACTCCTTGGTTATCAAGTGGTCTTACGACCACTCTTCGTAGCCCGCTCATCATGGGGGATCCACCTATGCATTGCACGCAAGGTCGGTTCTGATCATTGACAAGCTTCCATCCCCAATTGTTGAGACCTCCTCCGGAAACGGCAGCACTCTCAGTTCTCTCCCCGAATTGCCGACACTCAGGTATGGACCAGCGAAGAATGGAGGCACACGCCCCCCGTCAACGACGTCTGGCGCCTCGCATCCCGAGCTTCGTCGGTTTGCTGTTCGTTCTTGGCCTTCTGTCTTGGCTCCGCCCGCCGGCCACCAGCCCGTATCTGCCCGGCCGATCGGGTCCATTGATCCTCGCCGTCCTCATCGCCCTCTTCGCAGCTGCCGAAATCTTTCCCGTTCATCTGCACCTTGACGGCAACACGCACTCGTTCTCGCTGTTCGAAATCCCACTCGCGCTCGGCTTGTTCTTCGTTTCCGGTCCTCACCTCATCATCGTGCGCATCTTGGGTGGAGGCGGTGCGCTGCGCTTCCACCGTAAACAGCCAGTCACCAAACTGCTGTTCAACATCGCCTGTTTCATGCTTGAGGATCGCCTGGCCGTTGCGGTGTTCCGCGTCGTAAGCGGCCAACACGGACACTTCACGATCATCTCGATCCTGGGAGCGGCTACCGGAGCGCTGGCTGCGTCGGTACTGTCGACCACCCTGGTCACCGCTGTGATCTGTCTGGCGGAAAGCAAACGGCCTGACCGTCGGATGGTGGCCTCCCTCGGCTTCGGTGCGGTCAGCGCGCTGATCACCATCAGTGTTGGCCTGGTCGCGGTGGCCGTGATCAGCGCCTACCCGCAGGCATCGTGGCTTCTGGTCATTCCGACCATTGGCTTACAGGCCGCAAACCACGCCTACGCCAAAGAGCGCCGCCGACACCGAGGCCTCGTGTTTCTGCATGACGCCACCAAATCACTCCATCAGTCGGCCGAACTCGGCACGGCACTCACGCGCCTCGTCGGCAAGGCGAGAGACGAGTTTCGCTCTGCCTACGTTGAGCTGGCCTATGTCGCATCCGGGAGCGACACCGTGATGCATGTCTTAGCCCGCGTTGGCGAGACGACGACGGAAACGGTCCCGCTTACGCGAAATAGCTTGGCACCGCTGATGGCCGAGGTCTCGGTCGCATCCGCTCCGCTCGTGGTGCAGTCGCCCACCGCCGCGCCGATGCTCGCTGCGGTCTTGGCCGAGCGTCAGCTGAACGATGCCATCGTGGCGCCGTTGCGAGCCGACGGTCGGGCCTGCGGACTTCTACTCATCGGCCACCGACCAGGAGATATCGCACGGTTCGATCGCGACGACGTGGTGCTGCTTGAGACCCTCGCGGAGAACGTCGCGGCGGCGCTCGAGAACGGCCGTCTCGAGCAACTCCTCGACCAGCTCCGGCGGATGGAACAGCGCCTCACCCACCAGACAAATCACGACGAGCTCACGGGTCTCGCCAACCGCACGATGTTCAGTCGCATCGTAACCGACGCCCTGCAACAGGCAGACAATGGCCAGTCTGCAGCGGTGTTGTTTGTGGATCTGGATGATTTCAAAACGGTCAACGACAGTCTTGGCCACGCCGCCGGAGACGAACTTTTGGTGGCGCTCGGCCGTCGCCTCGGAAGCGCCATTCCTCCGTACGCAACAGCGGCGCGACTTGGTGGCGATGAGTTCGCCGTCGTGCTACCGGGCGTACGCGATCTTGCAGAGGTCACAGCCATCGCTGAGCAACTCCTGACCACCATTAGCGCGCCGGTGTCAACCTCAGGACGGGTCGTTCCCGTGCACGCCAGCATCGGTGCAGCCCTTTCCATGCCAGGTCAGTCAGCAGCGGAGCTTCTCCGCAATGCAGACACCGCCATGTACGCCGCCAAGAACCTCGGTAAAGATCGCGTTGCGGTGTTCGAACCAGCGCTGCACGATGCGGCTGTTCAGCGCTACAACCTAACTTTCGATCTCCATCGAGCGGTAAAGGAGCACGAATTCGTCACCTACTACCAGCCGATCATCGACCTGGCGTCGGGCCAGGTTGTGGCGGCCGAAGCGCTGATCCGCTGGCAGCATCCAACGCTTGGCCTGCTCACGCCGGGCGACTTCATCGGCATTGCAGAGGAGTCGGACACTATTATCCACATCGGACGAAGTGTGCTGCACGCAGCGGGCCGCATGCTGAACGAACAGGTGCCTTTAGGGCGCGCTGGTTCGCCGGTGCATATCGCCATCAACCTCTCGGCTCGGAATCTCTTCTCCGACGATCTGTTCTCGGACGTAACGAACATCCTGAACAAATACCGAATCGATCCGAGCCAACTGGTTTTCGAGATCACCGAGGGCACTATGATCACCGACCCAAACGAGGCTGCCGTGCGCTTGTTGGCGCTGAAGAAGCTCGGTGCACGCATCGCGCTTGATGACTTCGGCACCGGCTATTCCTCGCTCAGTCAACTCGGACGACTGCCCGTCGACATCATCAAGATCGCCCAACCGTTCATCGACGACATCGACACGACCGGCAAGCCGCTCGTCGAAGCAATCATCCTCATGAGCCAGTCTCTCGGCCTCACTATCGTGGCCGAAGGGATCGAGCACGCCAGCCAGGCGGCGAAGCTGCGCAAGCTTGGCTGCCACCTCGGACAGGGCTACCACTTCGGCCGCCCCATGCCCGAAGCCGCGTTCCTCGACGCAGTCAGGACACGACCCGTGGCCGCCGATGGTGGAACGAAAACAGTCGGAGCGACCACTCGCGTCTGATCGTTGCGACCTAGTCTCAAAGGCATGGTCTCGCGACGATGCCTCCCGGTCATGTTCGCCGCTTGTCTGACCGTGGCCAGCTGCAGCTCGTCGTCCACATCGACCGCATCAGTCACTGCCGCAACAGCCACAACGGCGCTTCCGGCAACCACCGCAGTAACGACTTCGACCCAGGCTGCGACCACGTCGACCACCACGGCCGCAGCCACCACTAGCTCGCCACCGAGCACCCCTCCACCGACCGCCGCCGTCGCGCCCAAGCCAAAGACCGTGAAGGATCTGCTGGCGTTGAACCGGCCGGTAGTTCTTGCCCACGCGGGCGGGGAGGATCAATTCCCGCACTCCACCCTGTTCGCGTTCGGCGAGAGCATGAATGCCAACGTCGACATGCTCGACCTCGATGTGCAACTCACCAAGGACAACGTGTTGATCGTGCAGCACGACGACGATGTGAAACGCCAAACCGAGTCGACTGCGAAGGTCGCCGATCTCACCTTTGACCAGATCAACACCCTGGATAATGCCTACCGGTTCACGGTCGATTGTGTGTGCACCGACAAGCCCGAGGCCTCGTACATCTATAGAGGCATTCGTTCGGGTGCCAAGCCCGCGCCTGCTGGCTACACCGCCGGCGACTTCGCGATTCCTCGTTTCTCCGACCTGGTCAAAAAGTATCCGAACATGCCGCTCAACATCGAAATCAAGGGCAGCGGTGAAGCCGCATTTCCGGCCGCAGCTGAACTGGCCAAGGAACTGACCGGCCTTGGTCGCCTGGATGCAGCAGTGGTCACATCCTTCGACGACAAGGTGGTCGATGAGTTCCGCCGGATTGCGCCGACCGTCGAACTCACTCCTGGGCTCGGAGCCTCGTCGGCCTGGATTCTGACGCGCACACCCCTCCCGAACGGCATGCGCATCCTGCAGTTACCGCCTGAGTTCAGTGGTATTCAGGTTCTTACCCTCGACAACATCAAAGCCTCCACTGCTGCGGGCTATCCGATCTGGGTCTGGCCAAACCAGCGCAAACTCGAGAACAAAGACAGCTATCTAAAGTTCCTGAAAGACGGCATCACCGGTCTCAACGCGAACTTCCCCTCCCAGGGCGTCGAGGCCGTCGCCATCTTCGCAAAAGGCTAGGTCTCATCCGTCCGGTTGACCGACAGCCACCTTCGGGCGGAGGACGTTTTCGCTGCGGTGCTGCCAGAATGGCCGGGTGACCGTGGCCCCCGACACGACCGACATGTCCGCGCAAGGCCTCAGCACCGCCGAGGTGGCCGAGCGGGTCGCCGCGGGCAAGGTGAACGTGGTCGAAGAAACCACCAGCCGCCCGCTCAAGCTGATCATCACGTCCAACGTCTTCACCCGGTTCAATGCCATCCTCGGCACGCTTGCGGTGCTGATTTTGGTGACCGGGTCGTGGAAGGACGCCACCTTCGGCCTGCTTATGGTGGTCAATGCGTTGATCGGCATCGTGCAGGAGCTGCGGGCGAAGAAGAAACTCGACAGCCTGGCGGTACTCAGCGCGCCGGTGGCTCGGGTCCGTCGTGACGGCGCGTTAGCGGAGATCGCCGTTGGGGGGGTGGTGGTCGATGATCTTGTCGAACTACGCGCCGGTGATCAGGTTCCGACCGATGGCTCAGTACGGGCATCGGTCGGCCTAGAGATCGATGAGTCGTTACTCACCGGTGAATCCGACCCGGTCAGCAAGCAGCCCGACGACGAGGTTCTATCGGGCTCAATCGTGGTGGCAGGTCAGGGTTCTTACGTGGCCACGCGGGTTGGCGCCGAGGCCTACGCCCGCAAGCTGGCGGCCGATGCCCGCATATTCACCATCACCCGATCAGAGTTGATGGAGGGCATCAACAAGCTGCTCCTTTACATCTCGTGGGCGTTGGTTGTGATTGGCCCGATCCTTTTCTGGAGTGAGCGAAGGTCCACCAACAACTGGCGCGAAGCCATCACCGGCGCAACCGCCGGACTGGTCGGCATGGTGCCCGAAGGCCTCGTACTGCTCACCAGCGTGGCCTTCCTTCTCGCCGCGCTCACGCTCGCCCGTAAGAACGTTCTGGTGCAGGAGCTTCCCGCGGTGGAGGGCTTAGCGCGGGTCGATGTGGTGTGTCTCGACAAGACCGGCACGCTGACCGAAGGCGAGATCGACTTCGCCTCACTCGAAGAACTGGCCGAGCGACCCGACGGTATGCCGCCGATCGAAGAGATGCTCGGTGCGCTGGCCGACGACCCCAATCCAAATGGCACCCTCGGGGCTATTTCCCGAGCGTTCCAACCGCCGACCGGCTGGGAGCGGCAGGGGACGGTCGCCTTCTCGTCGGCTCGAAAGTGGAGCGGTGTCACATTTGCCGACCATGGCAGCTGGGTGATCGGCGCACCCGAAATCCTCTTGAGCGATACCGCTCATAGCGAGGCTCGCACGCGATCAGATGAGATCGCCGGTACCGGTCAACGCGTGCTCGTGCTCGCCCGCGCGGAGGGCGAGATCAGCGAGGACGAAGAGCTGCCAACCTTGCACCCGGCGGCGCTGTTGATGTTCAAAGAACGGATACGTACCGACGCGGCCGAGACACTGGCCTTCTTCACCGAGCAGGGAGTGACGCTCAAAGTCATCTC
>JAYTKG010000537.1:0-2277 GCA_043730435.1 Acidimicrobiia bacterium
GTCTTCCAGCGGAAGCGCTCACCAAGGGTTTCATTCCACTCCAGCGCCGTGGCCTGAACAACTATTCCAGCCACCCGAGACGGGTGACGTCTGGTGAGCAGCATCGTGATAGGGCCGCCCATCGAGTATCCAACGAGAATGACATTGGTCAGCTGCAGTTGTTCCAGCAGCGCCGCGGCGTCGTCGGCTGCGTCCTCCAATTCGAACTCGTCAAATCCACGTAAACCTCGACCGTGACCGCGATGATCAATCGCGACGAACGAGCAACACTCTGCAAGCGCCCGGTAGGCGGTGAAGAACTGCAGGTCAGCGGACGCGGTCCACCCATGCAGCAACAGCACAGTTGGTGCCATCGGATCGGCGTGTTGATGGTGACGGTAGAAGACCTCACCGCGACCATCAAGGACGGCGGTATGACCTGCGGGAAGCCAGGGAAGGAGCATTTTGATTACGCTATCGACGATTCATCATCCTCAGATTCCGGGCTTGGCCTGGCAACACCACTGAACTGGTATAGCCCAACGCCGTCAGCAACGATTCCCCGCAACAGTTCTTCGGTCGGTAGACGTTGGTCGCCGAGCACCACGGCACCGGGGAATAGGCGCCCGTCAATGATCAGTCTGGCCATTCTTGCGGCCACGATTGCAGCGGCCTGACCGCTCCGAACGGCGGCACCGGCGATCAGCGTTTCGCGTTCGCCCCTCGCGTTGGCCCCCCGTATTTCCACGCGGGTCGCGCCAACACCGCCTTCCCTATGAGGAGGGCTGAGCATCGGGAGGCGGGCCGTGAGGCGATCCCTGCGAGTTGCGGACATACGAGCGCTAATACGTTGGGCATCCGGAAAAAGCCGATGCAAGAGCAATGTGTCCGACATTTCGGCGTGGTAACAGTCGTACGCGTTGACGGGTTCAGGAAACCAGCACAACTCTCGTCCGGCTCCTGCGGGCCGCTTCACCCATTCTCCGTCATGCCAACTCAGGGCGGTTCCCCCGAGCGAGTTGTGGTGTTGACGGGCGCAGTCGGGTCCGCCCGTGCCATGAAATGCGACGTGGATTTCGTCGACGGTGTGCATCTGCGACGCCATGTAGCGGGCCAGCAGGCCGGACAAGCCAGGACTCATCGCCGCCCCAATGACCAAGGGCACCGCATGCTCGATAGCCAGTCCGTGAACGTTCAAGAGTTCACTCACGTCGTCAAGATCATCGCTGAGTGACACCACCGGCACCCCAGCTTCGACAAGTGTTCTTGCCACGTCGGCGTGCGGTGCCGGGTAGGCGAGCACGGCCAGGTCGGCGACTTTCGCGAACTCGGCTTCTACGGCGACACCATCGGTGAATTGGGCGACGCTCGCCGCCAGCTCTGGGCGGCGGTCATTGATCGCGATTCGAACCAGACCCGACTCCGCCAACAATTTCGCGATCCGCCCGCCTGTGACACCAGCACCAATGATGGCGACTATCGGGAGATCGGTCATTCGCTACTTGGTGTCTCTTACTGGGATAGTTAACTCGCTCCAACCACCCTGTTGCGGAGGTACTCCACCCTTACCGCGCAAACGAAGAATGCCCGCCACGGACGCCGCTGTGGTGAGCGCCAACATTGCCCGGCGTAGGGTCCTCATCAAACTTTCGGCCTCACGATCTTCTGAGAATCAACGACGGCCAAGTTTCAACGGCCGACGCTTGATCGTACTCGCTTATTCGCGCAGATAGCCTCGGACCCATTCGCTGTGACTTTTCACCCTGACATCGCCTGAAAATTTCACACTGACATACCCCGAAATTTCACGGCTGATGTCAGTCGATTTCACCTGACATTAGCGTCCTTGCGAGATCGCTACGGGAGATCTTGCGCGCCGACGATCATCGCCTTTGGACTGTTTTGGACTTGCTGGCGGGCAGGCCGACACGCATTGACGACTCGACGGGACACTGCGTGTCTACGTGTGTGACTTCACCGGGACGGTCCAGCCGGGGCGGAGCTCGGGACGGCTTGCGACGGGTCCAATGTGCGCCGCCGCCGAAGCGGGAATTGTTCGGCGCCGGAACCGGAACAGGGCGACATGGAGGCCGGAGAGCGACGACACGAAACCGGAATGTGGGACGAACGACACGAAGACGGAGGATGCGCGCACGGGGCCGTAATGCGACGGGTTCGCCATCGATCCGCGTCCATCGTCAGATGTGGGCTGCGACGTCCTTCATTCGGGCGATGGCAGCGGCGATGTCTCCGCCGTCGTTTCGAGCCGCCCCGTAGACGATCGAGCCAAGCCCGATA
>JAYTKG010000538.1:0-3420 GCA_043730435.1 Acidimicrobiia bacterium
ACCTCGGCTGCTTCCGACAACTGCTCATGCAACACCCCAGAGGAGCGCTCGGTAGCAATCACCAGAGTCGCAGCCACGTAATCAACAGTTGGGTCGGCCATGTCCTCAGCGAAGCGTCGAAGGCCGTTGCGGAGGCCGCCCATCGTGGCAATCGATGCGAGCCCTTGAACCTCGGTTCGAATGGGTGACGTTGGTGGAAGGGTCTGCGCTGAACGGATGATCGCCTCATCGATACCCGAAGCCGCCGACAACAAGTCACGCACCGTTTCCACCCACGAAGCAACCGCAGCCACACGACGACGATCCGCAATCTGCCCCTTTCGTTCAGCATGCATCGCCGGAAGCAACACACCGCCAACGATCGACAGCACCCCAATCGACCACCAACCACTCGATGCGGCAGCCACAAGACCACAACCAGCGAACGCCCCGAACGCTCGACCGTTCACCGTAAAGGCCGGCTTCTTCGAAGCACCAACTGCGCCACTGAACGGCAGCGGCTGCGCTTGGGAGCCGAGGTAGACGAGGAAGAGTCCACCTGCGATAAGCGCGCCTATCAATGAGCCAAGAAGCGGTGACGGCGTCATGACGCCAACCCGGTGATCATTCGCCGAGGATCGAACCCAGCCAACATCAATCGTTCTCGTAAGCGCTCAGAGACGGTGCCGGTCGGACGTAACACCCCATCGGCCTTACGGCTGAACACGGCATTGGTTTGGATCTTCGTTCCCTCGTGCCCAGCGACCTCTCGAATCGACATCACCAACCGTTTGCCCGTCGTCCGGTCTTGATGCAGGTAGACCACAACATCAACCGCCTGCGAAATCAGATCAGCCGCGACCTGCGCGTCGATGCCAATGGCGATCCCCAATAACGTGCGTAGCTTCTCCAGCGAGTTCTCCGCCGTGCGAGCGTGAATCGTCGTCATCGACCCGTCGTTACCGGTCGTCATGGCCGACAACACCGGCATGGCCTCATTACCCGAGCGGATCTCGCCACAAATCAACCGTTTCGGTGACATACGCAATGCGTGCTTACAGAGTTCCGCGAGTGTCACTTCACCGACTCCCTCGACGTTTGGGAGCCTCGTTTCGAGGGACACCACATCGGGATGGCGAATCGGGTGTTTCAGATTCAATTCCGCTGCATCTTCCACAACGACCAACCGATCGGTCGGAGGAATCTCGTCGCACAACGCCCGGATCATCGTGGTCTTGCCCGAGTTCGTGCCACCGCCGATCACTACGTTCAACTCGGCCTTCACGACCGCAGCCAAAAGGTCAGACGCCAACGGCGTGATCGTTCCGAGCCTCACCAACTCGGCCAGCGAAACGTTGCGCAACACTGCACGGCGAATCGAGACCGACACACAGTCGGATACTTCCATCGACGCCGTAAGCCGCATGCCGTTCGAGAGTTGCGCCGACACCAACGGGTGCGCCGAATTGAACGTGCGTGATGTACGTGACTGGGTCGACAACAACTGCTGCACCAACTCAACAACCTCCCCCTCGGAGGCAGCAATACGACCAAGAGGAATGGTTTCGCCGGTCACGAGTTCGCCATACGCCTCGATCCCATTGACGGCGAGGTTGGCCATGTCAGGCCGATCAAACACGGCCGTGAATCCACCGGCGTCGAATAGAGCGGCAACGACCTCACGGATAAGCAGCGTCGCCTCGCCGTGATCGAGTTGCGATTCGCCTCGCACGAGCCGTTCACGATCAACCAGCCGAACTTGCTCGGTGGCGACGGTGATTGCGTACTGTCGTTGGTCGTCGAGATCCACCGGCTTGCCGTTACGTTGTGCCATGGCGACCCATTCCTGCAGCCGATCGCCCACAGCGACTTTCAGCGCCGAGATCAGTTCACGATCTGTACTCATCGTGCACCTCCCACCGCGGCAAGAGTTTCGTGCGGTGGAACAATCACACTTCGATATGCCGTCGCTGTCGCCAGGTCCATGGCCAATGCTCCGTACCAAGCCGAGCAAATCTTCGATGCCTTCCGACCACCCTGAACCAGCAACGCTGCGAGCCTCGGATCGTTCGGAAGCGCGGCCCCGAAGCCAAGATTCAAACGAGGATTCGCCAGTTCCTTCAATGCATCCATGGCCTCCGCCGGGCCATACGGATCGGAACCAATCGTTACGATCCGCACGATCGCCCCGACTTTGATTTGCCGGTCGAGACTCGCCAACAGCGCAGCCGTTGCGCCCAACCCAGCTGCACTCGTATGTGTACAAACCACAATCGCATCAGCGCGGCTCACCAGCGGATGATTCGACGACGGATCGAGCCGACCCACATCCGCTATCACGTCGAAAGGTTCGGGCCACGCAAGCAGACGATCTTCCATCCACTCCAACGCCCGACGAACTAACAACGGTTCCCTCGGCGCGCATATCAACCGTTTCGAAGCACCTATTGCCGTCGAGCATCGTTCAAGAACAGCTCCGGTGATCAAGCCTTGCTCCGCTGCCAAGTCCATCAAACCGGGGTCCGTTGTCAACCCATGGGTCAACGCCCATGAGCCGCCGGAAGGATCAACTTCGGCGCCGATCGCGCCACGTGGCCAGCAGTGCGTTATGCCCCACGTCGTCAACGAAACACCCGGCGAGCCTTTGGCCGACACCACGGTAACGACGGTCATGGCTTCACCGCACCCTTGGCCGGCACGGCGGTCGCGCCCGTTGCAGCGGACGGAACCTTGGCAGGCAGGACTGGAGCCTCCTGCACGCCAACCGGCCACGCCTGATCGGGCGTCGATTTCACGACCAACCGAATCAAACTCTTCGCCGCTGCATCACCAACCTCCGGAACCCGTTCCGACGGGATCGCCAATGTCACCGCTCTACGACCACCTGATTCGGTCCCGCCCCACACCTTCCACACCGTCGCCTGAGTCACCACCCGAGCCGGCTCATCAATGACTGCGTTTGGCGACGACGAGACCATCACATCAACCACATCGCCATAACGGAGATCGGGCGTTGGCAGCGCACCGGGGTCAAGTACCACGCCAACCAACGACGAACCGATGGGTGCAGATTGGCGATTGCGAAGTTGCTCGAACGTGACCACAGCTCCTTCCCCAATCGGCGACAACGCCACCTTTCCGATGAGCGAGTTGATTTGGGCAGGCGAAGTAGCGGCAAACGCCGGAGTACCCGACACCTCGACGGAGCGAAGATCGATGGCCGACACCACAGCACCGGCATCGATATGGTGAGCAGCCACCAGCACGCGGTGAGAGTCGCGGCCAGAACCCATCGCCAGTGCACCGATAAGCGCGCCTACCACTATGACGCCGATCCCACCGGCCATGACTTTCGGGTTTGCCTTCTTCGATGCCAGACCCGATGACGCGATGATCGCCTCGAAACGATCGCCCACCTCCTCACTCGTCGAGTTAGACCGT
>JAYTKG010000539.1:0-1974 GCA_043730435.1 Acidimicrobiia bacterium
GTCAAGTCGTTGTGCGAATCCTCAACAAATTACCTTCGCATGCCGATTATCCGGAGTACGTCCCGAGATCGGTAGGAGGTGTTGAGGATGTCGAATCGAATGCGCGGCCGAGTGGTGACTGCGTTTGTTGGCGCAGTCATCGCCGCCGGCGCAACCGTCCTCGCCATCGCTCTGGCCAAGACGACGCTGGTCCAACCACTCGGCCATAACGGCTCAGTGTTTGGGCTGTTCGTCGTGCTGTTGATCATCGGCGAATTGAAGCCGTTGGAATGGCGTTCGGGGCCCGAGGGCGGTGGAATCACCGCGACCTGGACATTCAGCATCGGGCTTGTCTGCCTCGCCCCTCTGGGCGTAGCGCTCGGCATCGTTGCCCTTGTCAGTGCAGCGCTTGAGATGCGCTCGAAGAAAATGGCTCGCCGTATCGCCTTCAACGTTGCACAAATCACCCTCTCGCTGGCGGCTGGCGAGTGGATCGTTGCCGCGTTCGGCAAGCGAGAGGACATCTGGAACCCGGCCGGACCCTCCTTTGCCTGGGTGGTCGCGGTCATGCTTGCTGGGCTGGCGGCGATTTTGGTGAACACCGTTCTCACCTGCGGTGTTCTGTCGTTGAGCCGCAAGCGCTCGATCTTTACCGTCATCCGAGATGCGCTCGCTCCGACCTGGGCGATTGACCTGCTGCTGGTGGCCATGGCCCCGGTGCTGGTCGTGATGGCCGTTCGCTCCATCGTGGTGATCCCCATGCTGCTCGCCGTTATCGCCGGCATCTACATGAGTGCGAAATCTGGCATGAGTCACCGCTACGAAGCTACCCATGACCTTCTGACCGGTCTCCCGAATCGACGCATGTTCTACCAGCAATCTGAACTTGCGCTCAGCACCGCCCGCACCCGCAACCGCGTGGTCGGCATTGTGGTCATTGACCTCAATGGGTTCAAGGAGATCAACGACCGGCTCGGCCATGCCGTCGGCGACTTGGCTCTCAAACATGTCGCTACTCGCCTGATCGAACATTGCCGCTCCGACGATGTCATCGCTCGCCTGGGTGGTGACGAGTTTGCCATTCTGCTCGGCAACACCACCACGCTGACGGCGGCGTCCAGCGCGGCGACATCAATTGCAGCGGCGTTGCAGGAGCCGCTCGAGGTGGATGGTGTGCCCATGATTGTGAGCGGCAGCGTCGGCCTAGCGGTCTTCCCCGAACATGGCGACGACATCGACACGTTGCTCGGCCACGCTGACGCGGCGATGTACCAGGCCAAAGCTGGCCAGCTCGGCGTGCAGGTCTACGACGGTGAGCTTGACCGCAACGGTCCCACCCGTCTCGGTCTGCTGGGCGAGCTGCGCCATGCGCTCACCAACGACCACGAGTTGTTCTTGATGTACCAGCCGAAGGTCGACCTGAAAACCAGCACCATCTCGGGTGTGGAAGCACTCATTCGATGGAACCACCCGACTCGGGGCTTGTTGACAGCTGGGTACTTCATGCCCGTGGCCGAGCAGACCGAGCTGATGGATGACATCACCATGATGGTCATTCGTCAGGCAGCAGCCCAGGCGGAACGGTGGCGAAAGCGGGGCATCAACGTTCCGATCGCCGTGAACATCTCGGCCCGCAACTTGTCGGACTACCGCTTCCCTGAGGCGGTTGATGAGGTGCTGCGCCAATTCGAGATTCCGGCCAACGGCCTTGAGTTCGAGATCACCGAGAACACCGTGACGGCCGACCCGGCCCGCGCCGAAGTGATCCTCGGCAAACTGAAGCGCCTTGGTGTGCGCATCTCCGTCGACGACTTTGGCACCGGCTACAGCTCACTTGCCCACCTTCGTAGCCTGCAGCTCGACGCCATCAAGATCGACCGCTCCTTCGTAAAGGACCTTTGCACCAATAACGGCGACCGGATGATCGTGCGCTGCATTATCGACCTTGCCGCCAACCTCAACCTCACGACCATCGCCGAGGGTGTCGAGGATGCC
>JAYTKG010000540.1:0-5975 GCA_043730435.1 Acidimicrobiia bacterium
CTCCGGCCATCCAGCTGGTCGACATCGTGAAGCGTTTCCCCGGCGTGGTTGCCAACGACGGCGTGAACATCACGGTGCGACCGGGCACCATTCACGCGCTGGTTGGCGAAAACGGCGCCGGCAAGTCAACGGTGATGAAGATCCTCTACGGCGCGCAGAAGCCCGATGAGGGTCACATCATCGTGAACGGCGCCGAGGTGCACTTCAAGAGCCCGAAGGACGCCATCAACCACGGCATTGGCATGGTGTTTCAGCACTTCATGCTGGCCGACAATCTCACGGTGTGGGAGAACGTCATCCTCGGGTCCGAACCCATGAGTGGTGTGCAGCTCAACGAACGCAAGGCCAAGAGCGACATTGCCGCGTTGGCCAAAGCAAACGGCATGAACATCGACCCCGAGGACTACGTGGGCGACCTCGGTGTGGGCGAACGCCAGCGGGTAGAGGTGTTGAAGGTGCTCTACCGAGGCGCCCGCATCATCATCCTCGACGAGCCCACCGCCGTGCTGGTGCCGCAGGAAGTGGACGAGCTCTTTGATTCGCTCCGCGAACTCACGGCGCAGGGTGTCACCATCGTGTTCATCTCACACAAGCTTGACGAGGTGTTGTCGATTGCTGATGAGATCACCGTCATCCGCCGAGGTAAGACCGTTGGCACCACGAAGCCAGCTGACGTCACCGCACGGGACCTGGCCGAGATGATGGTCGGCAGCGAGCTACCCAGCCCTGAGACCCGCACCAGTACCGTCACCACCGAGGTTGCGCTTGATGTCATTGATCTCACCATGGCCGGAGCGGCAGGGAGCCGCCCCACGCTGTCGAACATCTCCTTTACGGTGCATAAGGGCGAGATTGTCGGCATAGCCGGGGTTGAAGGCAACGGACAGACCGAACTGCTTGACCTCATCCTCGGCACGCACAAACCAACCTCGGGCCACATCATCATGTCGGGGAGCGACCTCGCCCGAATCGAAACCCGGGAGCGCCGGGAGATGGGGCTCGGCTTTATTCCTGAAGATCGGCAACGTGACGGATTGTTGCTTTCGCAACCACTTTGGGAAAACGTGATGCTCGGCTATCAACACGCTCCTCCGTTTGCGAAAGGTCCGTGGATCGACAAAGGCGCGGCCCGAGAACGAGCCGAACACGTGGTGAAGAACTACGACGTTCGCACCCCCAGCGTGGACACCATGGCGCTTGCCCTTTCCGGTGGAAATCAACAAAAGCTGATCGTGGGGCGAGAGATGGAAAGTAAACCTCGGGTGCTCGTGGCCGCGCACCCAACCCGGGGTATCGATGTGGGAGCGCAGGCCGCCGTGTGGGATGCGTTCCGTGATGCTCGTGAGGCCGGGCTGGCTGTCTTGCTGGTCTCGGCCGATCTTGAAGAACTGATCGGTCTTTCGGACACGCTGCTCGTCATGCTGCGAGGGCGTATCGTGGCCAGACTCAACCCAGGTAACGTCACCAAGAGCACGCTGGGCGAGTACATGACCGGAGCAAAGGGCGAAGAAGCGGCATGAATCGTAAGACGCTCTACTCACTTGCGGCTCCCGCCGCAGCTCTAGCACTGGCCCTGATTGTCACGTCGCTGGCTCTTCTTGCCGGAGGCCACAGTCCACTCTTGGCCTTCAGCAAAATGCTGAAGTACTGCTTCTCCAAGGACTCCGGGGCCGTCATAACGAACAAGAGCCTGCCGCTTTTCATCTCTGGCTTGGCCGTCGCCATCGGCTTCAAAATGAACGTCTTCAACATCGGTGTGGAGGGTCAGTATCGACTGGCCGCCATCCTGGCGGCGGCGGCCGGTGCACAGGTCCATCTACCGGCTCCGCTGCATGTGCTTTTCGTCATGGTCGTCGCCATGGCCGTCGGCGCGGCGTGGGCCGCCGTTGCCGGTATTTTGAACGTCACCCGCAACGTCAACATCGTGGTCGGAACCATCATGCTGAACGGTGTTGTGGCCAGCCTCCTTGGCTATTTGTTGAAACACATCGCCTCTGTGAAAGGGGGCATGCGATCCACCACCACCTTGCCGAAATCAGCCTGGTTCCCCGACCTAGTGCAGTTCGGGAGAGGTTCGCGGGTGTATGCGTTTGTGCTGGTGGCTGCGCTGCTCGGGGTGATCTTTTCGGTGGTCATCAATCGCACCAGATTCGGATTCGACTTACGAGCATCCGGCGTGAACCCTGGAGCGGCCAGCGCATCAGGCGTGAACCCGAAATCGATGGTCGTCAAAACGATGCTGATTTCGGGCGCAATCGCCGGTCTCATCGGCATGCCTCTGTTGTTGAGTGACGCTCACAAGTACACCCAGGAGTTCCCCACCGGTTTCGGCTTTGCTGGCATCGCCGTTGCCATCGTCGGCCGCTATCGCGCCGGCGGGGTCGCTCTGGCTGCTCTGCTGTTCGCCACCATTGAACGAGCCGCCCAGATTTTGCCGCAGCTACCCACGGCCCCACCGAAGGAGATCGGCACGATCATGCAAGGCACCATGATGCTCTCGGCCGTCGTGGCCTACGAGGTGGTCCGACGCTACGGCGAAGCTGCAGCAATCAAAGACGCGGCAGCCAAGGCGGGGGTGGTGACGGCATGAAGTGGTTCAGCAGCCTTCCAAAGAGTCGTCGAAACCTGCTGATTGCTCTGGTCGCGTTCATCTTGCTGTCACTCGTGCGGTGGGCGTCGGGCGAAAACGCGTTGACATCCCAGTTCACCATTGCCGTCACCATCACTGCGGCCATCCCGATCGCCATGGCTGGTCTCGGAGCCATGATGTCGGAGCGATCCGGCATCATCAACCTCGGTGTTGAGGGCATGATGATTCTCGGCACCTGGTTCGCCGGTCTATTCGGGTTCCACTGGGGCGCATGGGCTGCTCTGGCCGGTGGCGCCATCGGCGGAGCAATCGGTGGCGCAGTGCACGCGCTCGCAACTGTGACCTTCGGGGTGGATCACACCATCTCGGGCGTTGCGCTGAACACACTGGCCTTCGGCTGGACGAGATTTCTTTCCGCTGCGTACTTCAAGGGTCGCGGCGCGGGGTCAGAGACCAACTCTCCTGGCTTCGATACCGGCAAGACCATTGTTATTCCGGGCCTTGGCAGTAAGGGGCCATTGGCCGCGCTCGAGAAGCGGCACTGGCCGATCGTGAGTGACTTCTGCGGAGTGGTTCGCGGGCTGCTCGCCGAGTGGACGTTCTATCGAGCGGTGGCATTTTTGCTCATTCCGCTCGTGGCGTTTGTCCTCTTCCGCACCAAGTTCGGGTTGCGGCTGCGCTCGTCGGGTGAGAAACCGTCGGCCGCAGATTCCCTGGGTGTGGCGGTAAACAAGATCCGCTACCTCGCCGTGATGCTGTCGGGGGCTCTCGCCGGAGTAGGCGGCGCCGTCCTGGTTCTCAACAACAACGGCGGATACCAGGAATCCCAGACAGCCAACCGCGGCTTCCTCGGCATTGCCGCCATGATCTTCGGAAACTGGCGACCCGCCGGTGTGGCCGCGGGGTCGCTGCTCTTCGGATTTTTTGACAGCCTGCAGCTCACCTCGGTTGGCGCAGTCCGAGGGCTGTACTTGGCTGGCGTCGTCGCTGCCATCGTGGCTGGCTACATCGCTATTCGCCGGAAATCGCAACGTCTCCTTGCTGGCATGGCAGTGCTCGGAGCGGCCCTGCTCACGGCCTTCCTCACGAAATTCAAACTTGATGACGACATCGTGAAGGGCCTTCCCTACCTGGCCACCCTTGTGGTGCTCACCATCTTCAGTCGCAGACTTCGCCCGCCTGCCGCTGCGGGACTCCCGTGGCGCAAGGGTCAGACCACATGATCGATTGGGCTCGGCTCCACACGGCTGCGGCCGATGCGGCCACGCGCAGTTACAGCCCATACTCACACTTTCCGGTTGGGGCTGCGGCGCTGGTGGATGATGGCCGGGTCATCTCCGGCTGCAACATCGAGAACGCGAGTTACGGCCTCACGTTGTGCGCGGAATGCAGCCTGATCTCGGCATTACACATGACGGGCGGCGGCCGGTTAGTCGCTGTGGTCACGTGCACGCTCGACCCCCAGTCGGGCGAACCGAAGCCCGTCATGCCCTGCGGACGATGTCGGCAACTGCTGTGGGAACACGGCGGCGCCGATTGCCTCCTCAACGGCAACGGCCGCGTACAGCCCATGAGCGACGTACTCCCCGGCGCCTTCGACGCCAGCCAACTCTCCGCGTAGTCTCGGTTTGTGCTTGGCCAAGCGTAGCGACCGAGGCGCCACTACCCTTTCTGCATGACGACGCCGACCGACGAGCTTCTTCGCCACGCCCCTAAGGTACTGCTGCACGATCATCTTGATGGTGGCTTGCGTCCCGAGACCGTGATCGAGTTGGCCGACGAGTATGGCTACAAGGATCTGCCCACCACCGACGTCAGCGACCTGAAGAAGTGGTTCCACCGGGGCGCCAAACGAAATGACCTTGTGCTCTACCTTGAGACGTTCGCTCACACCTGCGGTGTCATGCAGCACCGAGACGCCATCGAGCGAGTGGCATTTGAATGCGCCCAAGACCTGGCCGCCGATGGTTGTGTGTACGCCGAAGTTCGCTTCGCGCCGGAACTAGCGACCGACAAGGGTCTGACTCTCGACGAAGTGGTGGAAGCCGTCACCGCCGGATTTTCCCGCGGCGCAGCGGGCACACCGCTGACGATTTATGCCTTGCTTTGCGCCATGCGCACGGCTGCCCGCAGCACCGAGATTGCCGAACTTGCCGTGCGGTGGCGCGACCGTGGGGTGGTTGGTTTTGACATTGCCGGAGCCGAGGCCGGGCATCCTCCCACCCGTCACCTCGATGCGTTTCAATACGTGAAGCAGCAGAACTTTCACGCCACCATTCACGCCGGTGAGGCGTTCGGATTGCCGTCCATCTGGGAAGCAGTGCAGTGGTGCGGTGCCGAACGACTGGGGCATGGCGTGCGGATTGTGGACGACATCACGGTGCACGAAGACGGCACAACCACGCTCGGCCAGTTGTCCACCTACATCCGAGATCGCCGTATTCCGCTGGAGCTGTGCCCCACCTCAAATGTGAACACCGGCGTGTGTGCGTCCATTGCCGATCACCCCATCAACATGCTTCGCCAACTGCGCTTTCGAGTGACCGTCAACACCGACAACCGGTTGATGAGCGCAACGTCGATGACGAACGAATTCATCCAGTTGCGTGATGCGTTCGGCTACGACTATGCCGACTTCCAGTGGCTTACGGTGAACGCCATGAAGAGCGCATTTACCCACTTCGAAGAGCGCCTCGCCATCATCGACAGCCAGATCAAACCGGGCTACGCCAAACTGCGAGCCGAATAGTGGTTGTTGAGTTCCTTACGTTTCGCGTAGACCCAACCGAGCAAGCAACGTGGTTGCCGGTAGAGGAACAAACCTGGAGCCGGTTCCTCGAACAACAGCCTGGTTTCATCCGCAAGGAAATGTGGACCAACCGCGAAGATCCGTGGGAAGTCCACGCCGTCATCTGGTGGGAAACCCAGGAGCAATGGTTCTCCATCACCGCGGAAAACGTGGCCGAGGTCGACGCCACCATGGGCGCTTGTTTTCGCGAAGCCGCCAGCATGCGCATCTTCGACGTCGCCCGCGAAAACTAAGCGAGCGCCCGGCTGTTTGGCAGTGGGCGATGTTGATCTACGACATCACCTACTGCCAGACCACGATCGGTATCGCTCAATGGTCTCAAGGGCTTTGGCCATCATGGCGGGTATCGAATCACCGTCAACAAGGGCCAGTCCGATGCATGCGGGTTGGTGCGCTTCGGCCACCGCCGCCATGCCCTCGGCCACCTGGGCCGGTGTGCCGCGCAGCGAGGTGGCGTCGGCCGGTGCGTCGGGCCGGAATCGCACGCTGGCGTAGAGCGCCACCGTGATGGGCCGTGCCGAGCGCGCCCATGCGACGGGCGTGGCCAGTTGGTCAAGCGCGAAGCCCGACAGGAAC
>JAYTKG010000541.1:0-2104 GCA_043730435.1 Acidimicrobiia bacterium
TGGTGTGTGGCAGTCAACAACCACAAAGGATTCGGTGTGTGGGGATTCGTTGAGATCGACAACATGGCCCACGCTGCGTACGAGCTGAGCGCCGCAATCGACGACGTATACGCCAACGGTGTGACGACCGGCGGGGTCGATCTGTTGTGAAGGAGCGCTGCTGATGGCCACCAAGAAGCCGACAGGGCCCACCCCGGTTGAAGCAATCGTCCATCCCGACAAACGGAGCAACATCCCCACCGCCGACGTGCAGGATTTCGTTGGCGCCGAGGTTGAGACAGTGCAACAGCTGCGCTGGCCGCGCGATCCGAGCCTGGACCCACAGCTGGTGTGGAAGGGAAAGGACACCGACGCTGATGAGTTGGTGGCCGACGCTCCTCCCATCTACATACAAGAGAAGATCGACCCGCGGGTGCTGATCGAGAACCTGCGCGACACCGCACGACGTGGTGAGCTCGAACCAGAGCTGACGCTGTTCGACGGCTTCGACGGCCTCAACGAGCTCGACATGGTCGAGTTCTACCAACACCAGGCCAACTGGAGTAACCGCATGATCCTGGGCGACAGCCTGCAGGTGATGGGTTCGCTGGCCGAGCGTGAGGGCCTGCGCGGCAAGGTGCAGATGATCTACCTCGACCCGCCGTACGGCATCAAGTTCGGTAGCAACTGGCAAGTCAGCACCCGCAAGCGTGACGTCAAAGATGGCAAGTACGAAGACGCCACCATCGAAGTCGAACAGATCAAAGCCTTCCGCGATACGTGGGAACTCGGTATCCATTCCTACCTGACTTACCTGCGCGACCGTCTCATGGTTGCGAGGGATTTGCTGACGGACAGCGGAAGCATCTTCGTCCAAATTGGCGATGAAAATGTCCACCTGGTGAGGAGCCTGATGGATGAAGTCTTCGGCAGCGAGAACTTCGTGAGCCAGATCGCATTCAAAACAACCAGCGGCGCGGGCAGCTTTTCAGGTGGAACGAACGTCGTCGCAGGCGTCTATGACGTGGCGTTGTGGTTCGCGCGAGACAAGGAAGCCATTCGATACCGACAGCTCTACTCAAACAAGATTGCTGGTGCCGGGACCGGCGAGCTGTATCGACTAGTTCGCTTGCGCGACGGAACTGAGCGACGCGCGTCCCGCGACGAGTTGAGTGAGCCTGGCCAGCTTCCAGACGGCGCACGAATGTTTCGGCCAACGGATCTCACTTCCCAGACCACACGCACCGGACAGACCACTGTTTTCCCAGTCGAGATTGCCGGTCGGACCTTCACACCAAACTCCGGAGGATGGAAGACAAACCGAGACGGCATGCAGCGGCTCGTCGTTGCAGGAAGGGTCCGACCAACCCTGGGCAGCTCGATTCAGTACGTGCGATTCCTCGACGACTTCCCAGCGTCACCGATCAATAACCTCTGGACCGATACCCAAACTGGGAGCTTCACCGAGGACAAGGTGTACGTCGTGCAGACCAACACCAAGGTCATCGAACGTTGCATGCTCATGTGCACCGACCCGGGCGATCTTGTGCTCGACCCGACGTGCGGCTCGGGGACTACGGCGTACGTTGCCGAGCAGTGGGGTCGCCGTTGGATCACAGTCGATACTTCTCGGGTTGCGCTCGCCCTCGCACGTCAGCGACTGATGGCGTCGAAGTTTCCCTACTTCCACCTTGCCGACTCCCCAGGGGGTCGCTCCAAGGAGCAGCAACTCACCGGCACGCCGCTCCCCATCAGTGAGAGTCATGGTGACATCAGACAGGGTTTCGTGTACGAGCGGGTGCAACACATCACGCTGAAGTCGATTGCGAACAATCCCGACATCCGCGAGGGCATGAGTCGCGACGAGATCGATGCCGCCATCAAGCGGCACGCCGACTTCGAGATGCTCTACGACAAGCCGTACGAAGACAACAAGAAGGTCCGAGTTGCCGGTCCATTCACGGTCGAGAGTCTGTCGCCGCACCGGTCTATCTCCTTCGCCGCGCAAGGCCCCGACTCGGCGACGCCGCGCGGAGAGGCCGTCGCCGATCAGTCTCCGACCGCAGACTTCGAGCCGATGATCCTCGACAACTTGCGTCGCGCCGGAATCCAGAACGGTCGGCGC
>JAYTKG010000542.1:0-1698 GCA_043730435.1 Acidimicrobiia bacterium
ATGACCCGGCCACGGTTGCCTGGATCTGCGACCGGCTCGTTCCGTTGCTCTCACACACGCACGACGAGGTGCACAATCTGGTGGCCGGTATTGGCGGTCGCTACGTGCCGAGTGGGCCGAGCGGTGCGCTCACCCGAGGTGGCGCCCACGTATTGCCCACCGGCCGCAACTTCTACTCGGTCGACCCGAAGGCGCTGCCCACCCAACTGTCGTGGCAGGTCGGGCAAGACCTGGCCAACGCCCTGCTGCAACGTCATCTCGATGAAGAGGGCACCTACCCCCGCACCGTCGGCCTGGTGCTGTGGGGAACCGCAGCTATGCGCACCCAGGGCGATGATGTCGCCGAAGTGCTGGCGCTGCTCGGTGTCCGTCCCGTGTGGGAACCAGAGAGTCGCCGAGTCACCGGCGTTGAGGCCATGTCCATGACCGAACTTGGTCGCCCTCGCATCGACGTGACCGTACGTATATCGGGCTTCTTCCGCGACGCGTTCCCGAATCTCGTTGCGCTTATTGATGATGCCGTCGCACTGGTCGCCGAACTCGATGAGAACCACGACCACAATTACGTGCGAGCATCGGCCAGCACCGATGCCCGCGTATACGGCCCCGCTCCGGGTGGGTACGGCTCGGGCATTTTGTCTTTGCTTGAGGGCGGGAACTGGCGCTCCGATGATGACTTGGCCGCGGTCTACATCGCCTGGTCGGGCCACTCGTACGGTCGAGTTGGTTACGGCGTACCGGCCGAGGCCGCCATGAAGCGCCGCTTCGCCGCTATCGATGTTGCGGTTAAGAATCAGGACAACCGAGAGCACGACATCTTCGACTCCGATGACTACATGCAGGACCACGGCGGCATGGTGGCCACCATCCGCGCCCTGTCCGGCAAGCAACCCAAAGCCTGGTTCGGCGACAGCGCCGATCCGGCCAACCCCCGTGTGCGAGCGCTGGCCGAAGAAGCCGCTCGGGTTGTGCGTAGCCGTGTGATCAACCCGCGTTGGATCGAAGCCATGGAGCGTCACGGTTACAAGGGCGCCTTCGAGATGGCGGCCACGGTTGACTATTTGTTCGGCTACGACGCCACCGCTCAAGTGGTCGAAGACTGGATGTACGAAAAGGTCACCGAGGCCTACGTCGCCGACCCCGGTGTACGGAAGTTCTTCGAGAAGTCGAACCCGTGGGCGCTGCGCTCCATCGCCGAACGCCTGCTGGAAGCCAACGAGCGTGAGATGTGGAACGCGTCGCCAGAAGCCTTGGCGGCGTTGCGTTCTGCGTTGCTCGAAGCCGAAGGTTGGGAGGAGCGTCGATGACGCAACCGTTTGCCTTTTCCAGCGTGGTCGGTCAAGACGACGCCAAGCTGGCTCTGCTCCTGTGCGCTATCGATCCGTCTATTGGCGGTGTGCTGCTGCGCGGTCAGAAAGGGTCGGCCAAGACCACCGTCGCTCGTGCTCTTGCTGCGCTGCTGCCGGGCGAGGCACGGTTCGTCGAACTGCCGCTTGGTGCCACAGAAGACCGCGTCGTCGGTTCGGTCGATCTCAGCGAGATGCTCACGGCCGGCACCCAACGCGTCCGAACCGGCCTTCTGTCGGATGCGCATGGCGGCGTGCTGTACGTGGATGAAGTGAACCTGCTGGCCGATCACCTTGTCGATGTGCTGCTCGACGTGGCAACCAGTGGCATTAACCGCATCGAGCGCGACGG
>JAYTKG010000543.1:0-2537 GCA_043730435.1 Acidimicrobiia bacterium
GCTCGTGGTCGCCCACCGCGACGGCTCGGAGGCCCTCGTGCTGGTCGACCTGTCACGGTCGGGCGTGAAGCTTCTTGCGCCTTCGTGGAAGTCTTCGTCCTTTGCTGCAGCCGACACCCGTTCCGTCTCGTTCAATCTCGCTATTGCCGACGAAGAATTCATCGGACCCGACGGTTGGTACGGCAGCCGGCCCGGATTCTGGCATGGTGCTACCGGCGTCGCTGCCGCGTGGGCAGGATGTGCCCAGGGCCTAATGGATCGAGCCCTACCCCTGTGGCGCGATGATCCCCACGCGCTGGCGCACCTCGGCGCGATTGATGCCGATCTCAGCGCCATGAAGATGGTCCTTCACGCTGCTGCTGACGAGATCGATGCAAAGACCGAAAATTGCAGCGATGGCCAACGGCGGGCTTTGCGCGTGCGCCACATCGTTGACGCGACGGTGTCCGACATAACCACTCGCATCTTTCGCGCGCTCGGCCCGTCACCGTTTGCTCACCAGGAAGAACTCCACCGCATTCTCACCGAGACGGATCTGTATCGTCGACAGTGTCATGCGGAACGCGACCTAGAAAAGCTCGGACGACTCGTCTGGCCATGACCGTGCGCAGCAGACTTGCGGCAACCGCACATTCCGCTGATTGAGGGAGGCGTCGTGCCTGAGGGCGACACCATCAGGCGACTCGCCAACAAAATTCAGGATCGTTTCGCCGGGCAACGCTGCCTCAGGACAATCACACGGGATCCGCGCCTGGTGGGGATCGACTTCAGCGGTACGACTCTGCTTGAGGCCGACGCGGTCGGAAAGCACCTTCTGATCCGTTTCGACGACGGACGCACGCTGCACACCCACCTTCTGATGACCGGATCGTGGAAGGTAGGACCAATGTCAGCCGAACCGGCGTGGCGCCGACGGGTTGAACTTTGGTTCGAAAATGGCAGACTCACCGGTCTGGACGTCCCCATCTTTGACGTCCTGCCCACGTCGCAGGAACATACGCTGATCGGGCACTTGGGGCCGGACCTGTGCGCCGACCAGGCACCCGAAGTGCAAGAGATCGCCGATCGTTTTATGCGATTACCAGACGTTCCTCTCGCCGCCGCTCTGCTCGATCAACGTAACGTCGCAGGGTTCGGAAATCTGTACGCTGTCGAGGTCCCGTTCATCGTCGGCGTGTCACCAAATCAAACGGTCGGAACCGTGGTTGGCCTGGACGACTTGGTCGGCTTCGGTACGGCGCTCATCCGAACCAATGCCCGTCGAGGACCGCAAAATACGACTGGTCGCAAACTGACAACCGACGATCACTGGATCTATCCCAAACGTGGCCAGCCGTGCCCGCTCTGCGGAACTCGGCTCAACGGATGGGCGGAAGGCAAGAGCCCCTGGAAACGCGTCTCGACATGGTGCCCTACCTGCCAGCCTCTCGAGCCGGTCCGGGCCGTCGATGACCTGAGAGCTCGGCGTCTCCTTGCGCTTCATCCCGCTAGCCGCGACCCTGCCTACCCGAGCTGACCCAGTCGGCGTGGCCCCAGGAATGCTAGAAGTCGTCGTTTCAACCACGCCGAAAGAATGCACGGAATCGCGACGTGCCGGCCGGAGCCGGCTGCCGAGGTTCGGGTTTGGTAACAATCACAAGTTCGTCGCGAGCGCTCGGCCGATGCAACCACATCTCCTTGATGATCACGCTCGTGGCGCCAGCCATTGGTACCGCCAGTAGTGCGCCGACGAAGCCGAACAGCTCGACACCCATAAGCACGCTCAGGAGAACAACCAGCGGGTTGACTCGCACGGTGCGAGACATGATCACGGTCTGCAAGACGCTGTTCTCAAACTGCTGGTACAGGGCGAAAAACACAAGAGCGATGATCCCAGCGGTGGGGCTGACGAAGAAGGCGGCAATCACGGCCGCTATGGCTCCAAGTGTTGCGCCGACCAAAGGAATGAGGTCTGCAAACGCCACCCAAAGGGCGAGGATCAGCGCACTCGGAACGCGCAGTATGGCCAGGATCGCAAAGGCCGCTACTCCCGCACATCCACTGATCAACAGGTTGCCACTCATGTAGCCACTCACAGCCGATGCGGCGTCACGCCCCACCTGGCTGGCCAGGGACCTGTGTCGTATTGGCATCATGCGGAGCCAAGCGCGACTCAACAACATCGATTGGCTAAGCATGAGGCATGTCGTCACGGCGATGGTGACGACGGCAAGGAGCGATTGCACCGCCGATCCCAGATACGTCGGTGCCGCTTCCTCTATGGATTCGGCACCGTTGATGAGCGTGGTTTCGTTCTGCTGCACGATCTCTTGAAGACCGAGGCGGACCAGCAGTTTGCCGAACTGTCCTTCGCCAGCGGCGGCCTGCTGCACGGTTCCTGGGAGGTCGGTCACAATTGTGACCAGCTGTCGGCGAAGTGGAAACACAAAGAGCGCCATCAGGCCAGCGATGAAGACCGCGGCAAGAAGAACGACGACGCCTACCGCAACACCGCGACGAACACGGAAGCGTTGTTGCAGCCAGCCGACCGGTCGTGC
>JAYTKG010000544.1:0-7449 GCA_043730435.1 Acidimicrobiia bacterium
CGACCGTGCTGGTCATATTGTCGGCACCGGACATGCCGCCGGTGACGGTCGTTGTAGTCGCAACCCCCGATCCCACGACCACGACCACGAGCGAGGAGCCGACGACAACGACGACGCAGCCACCACCTCGACCGGCTCCTACCACCACCACAACGACCACCGAGCCGCCGACGACCACGACGACCACCGAGCCGGCAACGACCACAACGACGGAACCGGCAACCACCACAACCACCGAACCGCCAACCACCACGACCACGCTGCCCCTGCCAGTCCAAGCGGCCAACGACTCGGTCGACGTCTCCCCCGGCGTGCCGCTAACAATCTCGCCGTTGGCCAATGACACCGGCCCGATAGACGTGACGACTCTGGCTCTGACGGGCAGTAGGCCTGGCGTGTCGGCAACGTCGAATGGTGATGGCACCCTGAGGGTTGTCGTCACTGGCGGTCCGACATCACGCCGCAGCCTGACCTACCGGATTTGTAGTGCCGCCGGTGATTGCAGCACCGCCACCATCACCTTCCGCATCGTTTGACTGTCCTTGGTCTCTCAGCGGGAGCGTCTTGCGAGCCAGGCTGCCTCAAGCTCGCCGAGCGAGGTGCTGGGCGGCCCGCTGGTCATTGGCCACAACTCCTCAGCGATGCGGCGGTAGTTGCCGCTCGCGGTGAGCTGGCCAAGTAGCGCGTACAGGCCAAGGTTGATGCGCTGGATGATCACGAAGCTGGTGGGCACCGAGGCGTATTGGGCGATAGGGCTGTCGCGATCGAACGTCTGGCGAACCGTGGCCGATGCATAGTCCGATGACCAGGTGACGACGCCGTCTTTCTGCACGAACGAGTAGAAGTGCGAGAAATACTCGCCCGCTTCCTGCGTGTCGATTGGCGCGTCCTTGCGGAGCAGGCCAGCCTCTTCGATGATCGAACGAAAGCGGTCCCAATCGGGCCGGAGCACGGCAGAGGTGATCATTTGCTTGAACACGTCGAGCTCGTCGTCGCTGAAATGCTTCACCAGACCGAAGTCCAAGAACGTGACCCGGCCACCCTTCTCGAACAGGTAGTTGCCGGGGTGCGGATCTCCGTTGAACGCTTGGAAGCGGTAGAGGCTCCGGAAGACAAACCGGAAGATCGTCTCGGCGGCCAGGTCGCGCTCGGATTGATCCCAGGTCAACAGTTCTGCCCATGTGGAACCGGTTGCCAGCTCAGTAGTGAGGACGCGTCCGGTTGACAGTTGATCGATCACGTCGGGCACATGAATAAACGGGTGACCGCGGAAGTTGTCGGCGAAGAGCCGCTGGTTCTTGGCCTCTCGTTCGTAGTCGAGTTCTTCGCCGATGCGCGCCCGAATTTCGGCCACCATCGGCTTGGGGTCGAGGCCTTTGAACATGGCCCGGAACATGGTGCCGACGAGTTCGGTGTTGTCGAGATCGGCACGAATCGCTTCGTCTACTCCCGGGTATTGCACCTTCACCGCAACAGCCCGTTCGACGCCCGTCGGGTCTTTCCAGACGGCGCGGTGGACTTGACCGATGGAAGCCGCAGCGATGGGCACCGGATCCCACGTGACAAAGATCTGGTCGGGGTGCGCGCCGAGTTCTTGCTCGATGACACTCACCGCAAGTTCGGGTGCCATTGGCGGCGCCTGGCTCTGCAGTTGCGAGAGGGCCAGGCGCATCGGTTCAGGCAGGCCTTCATCGAGGTAGCCGGCCATCTGGGCGATTTTCATCAGCGCGCCCTTCATCTGGCCGAGGCTGTTGGCGATGTCCTCGGCATTGCGCATCTCGCGACTGCGGTCGAGTTCTTCGCGACGTTCGGCCGACGCAAAGACCTTGCGGGCGGCCGTCGTTGCGTATGTTGCGCCGACCTTGGCACCCAGGCGTGCGACCTCTGCGTTGCGACCGGCGCGGTTACGGCGAAGGACGCCACCGGTGTGACCCGAGTGACGTTTACGCCAGGCAAGCATCCAGCCGCCCGCCGCTGCGACTGCGGCGAGACAACCAATGCCCAGGATCCTGGTCCACTCCTTCGAGGGGGGCGCCAGGTTGGGGGTCTCAGAACCCTGGGGCACTGGTGTTTCTCTCCAAGTAATTCATCGGTCGTTTGCCTCGGGTCTTAAGAAATTTCGGAAAATACTTCGCGATCAGGCGCAGGCCGTGCTGGCGCGATCGGCTACGTCTTGGACGGCTGCCAGCAACATCGGCACCCACACGTCGGCTGCTCCGATGCAGGCATCATGCCCGGCCGCAACGCGATACGCCACCGCACCGGGCAGGCTATCGGCCAATCGAAGCTGACGTCGGGCCGGAACCGTGCGATCCTGCATGGTCACAATCACCGCAGCCGGAACCGTCACATAGCCAATCCACTCACGGGATGAAAACTGGCCGATGGCGTGGCCCGCTTCGAGCATCTTGACCACGTCGTTGCCCCGCACCTGCTGAAGCGCCCAGGCTTGGTACGACCGGCCTTTGCGGCTGATGAACTGATCAGTCATCCACACTCGCGCCTGCTCGGGGGCAAGGCGTGACAGCGCCGCCAATCCGGCCAAGCCGAAGAAGCTGATTGCTTCACCCTTGCCGCCGTTGAACATGCGGGCGGTACTGCACAGCACCACGCCCGTCACCAGGGTGGGATGACGATGGCACATCAATTGGGCGATCGCGCCACCCATCGAATAGCCGACCACAATGACCGGCCCGAGTCGGAGCGTGTCGATCAGGACGGCGACATCATCGGCACAGTCCTCAAGTCGAAAGACCGCTCGGGTTCGAATGCCACCACCGTGGCCGCGATGGTCGATGGTGATGACCCGAAAGTGCCGCCCCAGCAATTCGTACGCGGTAAAGAAGTTGATGTCGGCTGTCACGGTCCAGCCATGCAACAGCACGACCGTTGGCGCGCCGGGAGGACCCTGAATTTCACGAATGAAGGTGGTGCCTCGATCGGGAAGTTCGACTGCACGACCCGCTGGCAACTCGGCCGCGAGAGGAGGAGCGTCGCCCGCTGGTCGGATCAGGCGATCGTTCACTGGGTCAGGCTGGCTCGACCGCGAGGATCTTCACCCGGATGTCGCCACCCGGTGCCTTGTAGCTAACGGTGTCGCCAACCTTGGCGCCCACCAGTGCCTCACCCATGGGTGAGCCCGGTGAGACCAGTTCGTGCTCCTCGCTCACTTCCTCGAGCGAGCCGAGCAAATACTTCTCGCCCATGTCCTCGTCGTCACCCTCGTAGAGGATCGTGATGATCGTTCCGACAGCAACGACCCCCTCTTCAAGGTTGTCGACCACCTCGGCGAACTCGAGGATTTTCTTGAGCTGACGCACGCGGCCTTCCTGCATACCCTGCTGATCTTTGGCAGCGTGGTAGTCACCGTTTTCCGACAGGTCACCCAGTTCTCGGGCTCGCTCGATCGCGTTGGCGATCTCAATGCGGGCGCGCGTGGTCAGGTCGTAATACTCGGCTTGCAGGCGCTCGTACGCGCTTCGGGAAAGGTACGTCACATCGGACATAGGCATCTACGTTATCGGTCCGCTTGACGCCGCGGATGCCGTATTGGGAACCTGTGACCCTTATGGCACACAAGATTGCGATTATCGGCGGCGACGGCATTGGTCCGGAAGTCACCAAAGAGGCCCTAAAAGTGGTGGCTGCGGCCGGTGTTTCCCTGGAAACCACCCATTTCGATCTGGGCGGCGCCCGCTACCTGCGAGACGGCGTGATTCTTCCTGATGATGTCTTGACGGACCTGCGGAACTACGACGCCATCCTTCTCGGCGCCGTCGGAACCCCCGAGGTGCCGCCGGGCGTCATCGAGCGCGGCCTCCTGCTCAAGATGCGATTCGAGCTTGACCTGTATGTCAACCAGCGTCCCTTCAAGGGGACGGCACCAGGCGGCTCCGTGCCGCATGATTTCATCGTTATTCGCGAGAACACCGAAGGACCGTACGTGGGCGAGGGTGGGGTGCTGCGCAAGGGCACGCCGAATGAGGTGGCTACGCAGGGTTCGGTCAATACACGCATGGGTGCCGACCGGGCCATTCGCTACGCGTTCGAACTGGCGGTTACGCGTCGTAACCACGTCACGCTGGTGCACAAGACCAACGTGCTCACCTTTGCTGGCGATTTGTGGCAGCGCGCGTTCAACGATGTCGCCGCCGAATACCCAGGCGTATCTACCGCGTACAACCACGTGGACGCGGCATGCATCTACTTCGTGCAGGACCCGGGTCGTTACGACGTCATCGTGACCGACAACCTGTTCGGCGACATCCTCACGGATCTCGGTGGAGCAGTTTCTGGCGGCATCGGTCTTGCGTCATCGGCCAACCTCAACCCGGCCCGCACCGGCCCGTCGATGTTCGAACCCGTTCATGGTTCGGCCCCCGACATTGTCGGCACCGGCAAGGCCAACCCGACCGCTGCGATTTTGTCGGCTGCGCTCATGCTCGACTTCCTGGGCGAGAGCGCAGCGGCCGACCGCATCCGCGCCGCCTGCGACGGCCCGACCTCGGGCACCACGTCTGAGGTGGCCGATCAGATCGCAGCACGGTTGTAGGTGCAACTCGTTGACCCTTGCCCCGTTCTATTGTAACTTCGTCTATTATAGACAAACCAACATCAATTTTCGATCGGACGACCGAGTGGGATTCGCTCGCTCGCTTCGCTGTGTCACCCACGTCGCGCGTCGGCGTGGTCTACGGCCGCCGTCGGCTCGGCAAGACGCATCTCGTTGAGCGACTGGCGGCAGCCACGGGCGGCCTCTACTTCTGCGCAGCTCAACAATCCAGCCAACTCAACCTCGCTGACTTAAGCGTTGCCGTCAGTGCCTGGCTTGGGAGTGAAACACCCGTGCGTTACGGCTCATGGGATGAAGCGCTCACCCACCTCCTTCACCTGCCGGTGAAGGCGCCGCCACCTGTCATCGTCTTCGATGAGGTTGGCTACCTCATCGAACAAACGCCCTCGTTTCCTTCGCTTCTGCAGCGGGCGCTTGATCGCCAACCGCGTCCGACGCGTCCGATCCTGCTGTCTGGGTCGAGCCTTGGTGTCATGCGGTCCTTGACTGCGTCCGGTAAGCCCTTGCGCGGGCGGGCCAATCTCGAGCTGGTGCTCCAACCGTTTGACTTTCGCACCGCCGCAGACTTTTGGCAGATGTCGAACAGCCGTGCGGCGATCCATCTTTGGTCCGTTGTTGGGGGCACGGCCGGCTATAGGGAGTTGTGCGACAACGAGGCTCCCGCTACGGAGGCAGCTTTCGTTGGCTGGCTCATGCGCCATGTGCTGTCGCCCTCGGCTGCGCTCCATCGCGAGGGCCGCGTTGTGGTGCTGGAGGACGCAGAATTTGCCGAACCGGCGAGCCATTGGGCGGTGCTCTCGGCCATATCGGCCGGCGCCCGCACCCGAGCGGTGATAGCGGAACGAACCGGCCGACCCAGCGCATCGCTTGGTAACTCACTCACGATGCTCGTCAACGGCGGCCTGGTGGCGCGCGATGAAGATCCGCTCCACGGTCGGAGATCGAGCTATCGGATTGCTGAACCGATGGTCACGACCTGGAAGGAGATCGTTGAGCCAATCGAACGGCGAGCCCAGATTTCGGATCCAGCGAGGCTCTTTAACGATATCGAGGCGCCGCTCCATGCACGCGTGATTGGTCCGGCGTTCGAACAGCTCACCCGCGACTGGGCCCTGTCGCATGCTTCGGAGGGCACGCTGGGTGGGCGACCAACGATGGTCGGCTCCGCGGGTCTTGGGCGAGCACTTGAGAGCACGACATCTGCACAGATCGACATCGTTGCCGTTGATCGAAGTCCCTCTGGCCGACCGACGATATTGGCATTGGGCGAAGCAAAGCACCGGAATCGTCCGATGGAAAGCGGACATCTCCGGCGTCTTGAGGAGCTTCGTCTCCGTCTGAAGTCGCCCGCCGCGAAGCTGCTTCTGGCCTGCGATGCCGGGTTCGATCGCGAACTTCAGCGCCTTACCCGGAGCCGGAGCGACATAGAACTTATCGACGCCGACCGTCTTCGTCACGGAGATTGAGCGAAGGGCAAACCTATCCAACATGGAAGAAACAGCGCTGGCAAAATTTGAATCCTTCCTAAGGCGATTCGGCTAGCGTTGCCCGCCATGTTGACGTACCGGATTGAGCACAACCCCAACCCTGCGCCGGCCGAGCATCGGGCCGAGATCTTTGCCAATCCGGGGTTCGGTAAGTACTTCACCGACCACATGCTTTCCATCACTTGGACGGCAGCCGACGGTTGGCACGATGCCCGTGTCGAGCCCTACGGCCCCATTGCAATGGACCCGGCCACAGCGGTGCTTCACTACGCCCAGGAGATCTTTGAGGGCATGAAGGCATACCGCCACGCCGACGGTTCGGTCTGGACGTTTCGCCCCGACCAGAACGCCGCCCGGCTCCAGCGTTCGGCCCGGCGGTTGGCGCTGCCCGAATTGCCGACCGACCTGTTTCTGCAATCGATCCAAACGCTGGTGGAGATCGACAAGGACTGGGTGCCCTCTGGTGGTGAGAACAGTCTCTATATCCGCCCGTTCATGATCGCCACCGAAGTGTTCCTCGGCGTGCGTCCCTCGGCCGAGGTGCGCTACATGGTGATCGCCTCGCCTGTCGGCCCCTACTTCGCCAGCGGTGTGAAGCCGGTCAGCATCTGGGAGTCAAGTGACTACACCCGGGCAGCCATCGGCGGAACGGGCGCGGCCAAGTGCGGTGGCAACTACGCCGCCGGTCTTGCTGCTCAGGTGCAAGCCAGCGAGCAGGGATGCGATCAGGTCGTGTTCCTTGATGCCGAAGAGCACAAGTGGATTGAAGAACTCGGTGGCATGAACCTTTGGTTTGTGCACGCCGACGGCACGCTCGTCACCCCGCCAACGTCAGGCACCATCCTTGAGGGCGTCACGCGGTCGTCCATCATGAAGCTTGGCGCCGAGATGGGCCTGACCGTGCAGGAGCGACCGGTCGCCATCGATGAGTGGAAGACCGGCGTTGCATCAGGCGCCATCAAAGAAGTGTTTGCGTGCGGCACGGCCGCAGTGGTCACGCCAGTCGGTCGTCTCGTGTGGCCCGGTGGCGAAGTTGGTAGCAACGAAACTGGTGAGTTCACCAGCCGTATCCGCAAAACCCTCATCGACATCCAATACGGCCGCTCCTCCGATACCCACAACTGGATGCGCCAGCTGGCCTGACGTTGACGTTCCTGAGCGGTTCTGCGACACTGACAGTGTGATCAACGCAACTGCTTCCGCCACGATCATCATTATTTTGTAGCGCACGTTCTTTCACGACGTGCGCCCGCTCACCGCCCCCTGGGGCGGTTCTTGCTTTTTCCCCACAACTTTGGAGACAACGATGGAACAGGTAGAGATCTTCGACACCACCCTTCGCGACGGCTGCCAGCTTGAAGGCGTGTCCGTCACGGTGGAAGACAAGCT
>JAYTKG010000545.1:0-3922 GCA_043730435.1 Acidimicrobiia bacterium
ACCGCGCATCTTCGTGCTGCCTGTTGAGCAGGTGAACCTCATCGACAACTGGGATGTGCTCGGCCTGCGCGGTACGGGCAGCATCGACTACACGATCGAAAACGTCTTTGTGCCCGAGGAGTACTCTCACTTCGCCATCGCTGCCGACGCGAAGCAGGGTGGCAGTCTGTACAACATCGGCATCATCGGCTTCGCCCAGATCGGCCATTCGGGTTGGGCGCTCGGCCTCGGTCGTCGACTGCTCGATGAGCTGGCCGCCCTCGTACAGGACAAGGCGGGCCGCCCTGGTACCCAAGCCGACAACGCCGCCTTCCTTGAAGGTTTCGCTCGCGCCGAGGCGCAACTTCGGGCGGCCCGTGCGTTCGTCTACGAGGCATGGCGAGACGTGACCGCAACCATCGACACCGGAGAACACCCGTCCGTTCGGCAGCACACACTCACGCGACTAGCGCTCACCAACGCGACTGCAGCGCTTTCGGATGTCGCGAACTTCGTGTACCTCGCCGGAGGCACCACGGCACTGCGTCGCGGCACCATCCAGCGCATGGTCCGAGATGTCCACGCCGGCACCCAGCACGTCACCTCCTCACCCGCCGTCGTTCAGAACTGCGGACGCGAGCTAGCCGGACTCGCCTCCGACAAAATGTGGGTCTTCCTCGACCTCGCCCCCACCCACTAACAGTCGGAAACCGGCACAAGGGGCTTGCCGAAGGCCGTTGTGACATCGGTGGTGACTGGCTCGGTCACCGGCTTGGGATCGGCCACCCCCTGACCTTGGAGCTCGGCAAGCACCGGAGCAGCCTTCTCAGTATCCATGACGAGACGACCGTCATCGTTCACGACTGCGATCGGCAATGTGGAGCTTCGGATGGAGCTGGCCGCAACGGATCGCACCGTTGCTGCCAGCTTGCGCAGATCAATCTGGCTATCGACCTTCAGGCTCGCGGTTGCTGCATCAATGAGACGACTCAATGATGTTGGATCGGTTGCAATACGAGCCAGCGTTTGGTCGATGCTGCGCTTTAGAAAGTCCTGTTGCCGAGCCATACGCCCTAGGTCTGATGATTCGTCGTCATGCCACGACCCCTGGGCAAAAAATTCGAGGTAGCGAGATCGTACGTACTGCCGCGCCTGCACGCCGTTGAGCGTGATGCACTCGGCCTTCGGTACATCAAGCCCGGTGTGAACATCACGGACGGGGTAGTCAAACCGCAGACGGATGCCACCCAGCGCATCTATCAGATTCTTGAAACCACTCATGTCGATCTCGATGTAGTGATTGATTGGGATGCCGAGGTTCTGCACCGTGCGAATCAGGTTGGTGACGCCGACCGAGTGATCTTCTCTCTCGATGGCCGAATTGAGCCCGCCGGCTTGGCCGGTATCCGCAATCGTGACTTGAAGGTCGCGGGGGAGCGAGACGAGCACGCCCTGCTGTGACTTCGGATCAAACCTAAGAACCAGCATGGTGTCCGACCGCGTTCCGATATCTTCGCTGCCGATACCTCCGAAGTCTGAGTCGTTCGCGTCGATGCCGCGCCGACTGTCGGTACCGACGAGCAAGTAGTTCTCGGCCGATCCGACCGCAATAGGAACCACCGTTGCCGCCGGTCCCGATGATGTCGCCGGTGGCAGCGGCACGACATGGATGGATGGGCCAGCCTGCTTCGATCGCCGCAGTTGTGAACCACCCACTGCGATTCCAGTGATCACCAACACGGCAGCCGCGATCCGAAGTCCGGTCGCCTTCCGCTGCCTCTCTGGAAAAGCATTGAGATTGATCGTCATCCGGCCTTCGGTATCAGCGACCACGATCGTCGAGAGTGTGCGATCGCGAAGCGATGCGAACTGGTCGGCGTTGAGGGGTGTGACCTCGGGCCGGAGTTGCACTCGGTGCCGGGTATCCACCTTGCCGTCAACCCGTTCGAAGTCATCGGTGTATCCGATCGGATACCCATCGCTGCGAACAAGGGCGGCCAGTCTGCGCTGCTCGGTGCGCCAATGTCGTCGAATGAGGTTTGATGCAATCCCGAACAGCCAGGCCCGCTCGTTTCCCATGGCCGCATCGAAGCGACCCGCACCTTCGATAGCCGACCGAAAGGTCTCGGCCACGATGTCTTCGGCGAGGGCCGGGCCAAGCCGACGTGCGGCATAGGCAAAGAGGTCTTGGCCATTGGCCTCGAATAGGCTGGTCGGGTTCAGTGGCAACGCTCGGTCAACGCCCGGCGCTGTCGCTGCCTGATCTTGATTCACAACCCTCTCTTGCCCGCTCGCACCATGGCGTTCAAAGATTCTTCCGTCGGAAAGGGGACGCAATGGTTCAACCCGGGGCACCGTACAACGCAGGGGAGTGGCTGCTCGACCGCAACCTTCGCCGTGGCAGAGGACCGCATACCGCCGTGCGGTGCAACAGTGTCGGATATACCTATGCGGACCTGATGACCGAGGTGCAACGGGTGCAAGCTGCACTTACAGCAGCGAGCATTGGTGCAGGCGAACGGGTGCTCATGGTGCTCAACGACAGCCCGGTGTTCATCGCATGGTTCATCGGGTGTCTGCGTTCGGGAGTCGTGCCGGTGCCGGTGTCCACCATGCTGCTCGGCAAAGACTTGGCTGCCCTGGCCGCCGACTGTGCCGCCCGTCTGCTGGTGATTTCGGGCGACTACGCCGACCACATTCCCACCATCGTTGCTGGCGCAGCATCGATCAGCTCGGTGATTGTCGATGGCGACACCGAGATCGATATGAGCGTTCCCACGCGCGTGTGGTCGTCGGTTCCTCCTGCAGTCACCGAGGTTGCGGTTGCGCCGACCTTCTCGGACACACCGGCATTTTGGCTCTACAGTTCAGGCACAACCGGACTGCCTAAGGGAGTCATTCACAACCATGGTCACCTGCAGTCCACCTTCGACACCTATGCGGCGAAGGTGCTTGGCGTCAACGCTGACGATCGATTTCTGTCCGTCGCCAAACTCTTCTTCGCATTCGGCTTGGGCAACTCGCTAACCTTTCCGTTCGGTGCGGGGGCGACTGCCATCCTCGAACCCGGCCGACCCACCCCGACGCCGTTTGCGGACCTGGTCGCTAAGGAGAAGCCCACACTGTTTTTCGCGGCGCCCGGATTTGTGGCTGGACTCCTTGACGCGGGTGTCACGGCTGAGCAGTTCGCCAGTGTGCGAGCAACCGTTACCGCGGGCGAATCGCTTCCCGCATCGCTTCAGCAGCGGCTAACGGAGCGATGCGGGCATCCGGTCCTTGATGGCATCGGTTCCACCGAAGCGCTGCACATCTTCATCTCCAACACGCTTGAGGAACAACACCCCGGCAGCAGCGGACGGGTCGTACCCGGCTACTCGGCCAAGCTGCTGGACGACGACGGCAACGCTGTCACTGAACCCGACACGCCGGGCTACCTGCATGTGCAGGGACCATCGGTCATGTCGGGCTATTGGAACCGCCCGGACGTAACCGCAGCAACACTTGTGGACGGATGGCTCCGCACCGGTGACGTCTACGTGCGTGACGCTCACGACCACTGGACGTTCCTCGGACGGAACAGCGACATGATCAAGGCCGGTGGCATTTGGGTGTCTCCGGCCGAAGTGGAAGCGGCGTTGATCTCGCATCCTGACGTGCTCGAAGCAGCGGTGGTCGGCTCCCGCAACGCCGAAGGTTTAGAACAGACTGTGGCTTTCGTGGTGCCTGCCGCCGGATGCACGATTGATCCGGCTGCCATCGACGCGCACTGCCGGTCACTCATCGCAGCGTTCAAGAGACCCAAGCAGCTCCTCGTCGTGAGCGAGCTCCCTAAGACCGCCACCGGTAAAATCCAACGATTCGCCCTTCGCGACCGACTCGCTACCGGCGTCCCTCTGTGATCGGCACCGTCATGGCAAAACAGTCGTCACCGATCGATCTAAAC
>JAYTKG010000546.1:0-13738 GCA_043730435.1 Acidimicrobiia bacterium
CCGGACTCGCCACGTCGTGACCGACGCCCGAGGGCCAGCCCGCGACAGCCCAGAAGTCTGAGCAGGGGCTTTACCGTGGGCGAGGGGGGACTTGAACTCCGATCGAAGGGGTTCTCCACGGTCCATCTGGTGCTACCGCGTGGCGTCTGAGCAGGCCTTTCGCGATTCGCCGTGCTGAACCGTGTTGACCACTTCTACCCGATTTCAACCCGTCCGGTAGAAGTTCCGGTAGAAGCGATGGGGGCGTGCTCAGCCGCCCGTGCCCGCGGGCGAGGAATCCGCTGGCGGGTCGGTACAGAGCACCAGTACCGACGGACGAGCGCCGGCCGCATCCAAGCAGTACCGTCCATCCAACCGCACGGGCTGGGGGGAGTCTTTGCCCCATATGTTGATTGCCCACGAAACGCCCGCGATGGCGAGAGCAACCGCTATCGCGAGCAGCGCGAGTCGACGAATTGTCCTTTGGAGCCTGTTGTTCTCGTGCGCTGCCTCAAGGCTTTCTTTGGAGGTCAGTTCCGCTGCCAAGACGGTCGACCTCAGGCTGACGATCCTGGCGGCGTCGTCAACACGTTGTCGGATAAAGCCGATGGCCTCCTGAAACCCGAGTTCATCGTGGAGTCGGCGGACAAATAGTCGGGTGAAACCGTGGTCAATCAATAGAGTGAGGTCAAGTGACTCTTCGATCAGAAGGACGATTGCCTGTCCGTCTACGACGCGTGCAAGGCCAGCGGCTGGATCCATCTTGTCAAACCCGCGCACATCTGGGTGCGACTGGTAGTACCGCAGAACTGAACCGAAGTATGTTAGGCGACTGTTGTTGTATTGAACCGCCAGCACGATGTCGTGCTTGTAGTAGCTCAAGGGGTCTTTGCTGTCCCAGAACTTTGGGTTGACAGCGACGGTCGCTTTCCGATCTGTTAGATAGATCTCGTCATCTCGATAGCCGATCTCCTTTCGGGAGAGGCTTCGCACGTACCGGCTGTTGTATCTCTCGTACCATGTAGCACTGTTGAGAATGCCTGGGAGTGTGGAGCTGGTGAGCACGGTGTGTAGGCCGACGAGTGCATCCTTGTCGCGCTCACCCCTATAGCTGTGATCCCGATACAACTCGGCGATGGCATCGCCGTCGTAGAAGCATTCTACGAAGATTACTGTGTGCGAGGTTGCCTTTCGGCGTACGTCTAGTTGCTCGATCTGCGGGCTTGGCAGGAATTCAACTCCATCGAGTCCAGCTACATTCATTGACTCGCGGAGACGAGCTCGCGTGGCGTCGGAGCGGAGGAATTCAGCGAGAACGTGCTTAAAGTTCTGTTCGACGACGTCATCAAGGGCAGAAAGTCGCCTAATTATCTCCGAGGCGATCGGAGGCTCTACAATATCATGGTTGGCCTTCGGATCATCAAATTCTGTCCTCAAGGTGTAGCAAATCGTGCCATCACGAAACGCTTGCAGATGATGGCTGAGGAACTTAACGTGGTGAAGTTCAGAGTCACCGTTGCTGTCAATTGGTTGGGTGCGAGCCACGCTCTGACTGTCAAACGTCAATGTCGCGGCGCACGGCAACATCAATGGTGAGTGGCGCTCCACAAAGTGGTCCGTCCAGACCGCCTTGCCTCCGAGGCTTCGAGCCCGTGTCATGCGTTCCCGGATGAAGGAGCTCTGCTCCTCAGCACCCTGGACTGATCCGATCAGAGCCGCCTTCAGACACTCGAAGAGCTTGTCGTCCGCCCGCAGTCGGAGTAGCACTCGAGAACCGGCCACCCAGTCGGCCAGAAGCTCCGCGAGGTCGATCGAGATGACATGAAAGAGATCGACCTTGCCGGCGCGCAGGTCGGGATTCTGAGCTGATACCCGGAGCGGAGGCTCATCTCGCACTGTACGAACCGCATGGAGGATGTCCTTGCGACGGGACGCGTCCGCGTTGTCTTCGCGGCGCCCATCCGGCTCAGCGTTAAGCAGATCCTCGTCCATTCGGATTCGCAGCGCCCTTAATTCTAGAGCCCGGATGGGGCAAAGGCTGCGAGTTCACGTGGCAGCAGTTGCTGTCGGGCGTTCTCGAAGGCTGCGACTAGGTGCCTCTCCGAACAGCCCGACCTCAACATGTGTAGCGGGTTGACCGTCGGGACATCGGAAAGTGAACCTCGAAGCCAACCATCGGCAGACATTCGCATCGCATACGGACCCTCTGCTGGAAGACCTAGTGCCTCGAAGCGTCCGTCTTCCATCGTCTCAATCGAGACTGCAAGCCCATCGAGATCAAGAAGTAAACGTGGCTTCGGATAGAGCGTCGCACGCCACCGATCGACAAAATCGTTGATCGCAGATTCGATATCTGTAGCCCGATCCGGTGACAAGCGCGAGGCGAGTGAACTCACGAACTGTCTAGTCCAGAATTGATAGTTTGAATCGAACCGAGTTCTAGACATCGAATGGCTTTGCTGAAGAGTGTAAAGCCTCAACTCAGCGACGCCTTGGGAGCGCGCAAACCCGACCATATGGGCGATCTCATCTAGATTGCCATTCGTAGTCTCATCTCCCGCAAAGAGCACCATGTTGATCTTCACTGGGTTCAGTCCTGCCAACACCGCAGATCGAACTCCTGCTCTGACCGATCGCAGCTTGGATTCCGGCGACCTTGATGAAACGGCCTGACCGAAAGTACTCGGATCTAAGGTGTGTAGGCTCACGGTCACGCGGTCGAGTCCGGCCTGGGCTAGATCCCCCACCATTCCGTCCAAAAGCAGGCCGTTGGTGGTCATGGAAAGGCCAAACGGCAGCTCACACCGAAGGTCCGCCAGTCGACGGACGAGATCCACCGTGTTTGACAATCCAACACGGTAGAGGAGTGGTTCGCCGCCAGTAAGTTTGACCTCGCACACTCCCGCTCGTGCCGCCGCTCGAATAAGCGACCGGAACTCATCCGCCGAGATCACTCCACGAGATCGGCCTAAGGCACCCTGCCCGTCGTTGTGGCAGAAGAAGCAGCCGAGATTGCATGAGTCAACGAGTGAAATGCGAAGCTTTCGCGACAGCTGGTCGCGCTCGCTGAGCACCCACTGCGCGACAGATGCAACTTCACCCGCGTCAAGTACCGACTGCAGTCGCTTGCGAATCCTGAGATGCTCAGCCATGGTGTTCCTGTGCTTGTGGGTGCCTCACGCGAGACACCGAGTGTAAGTCGTGGGTGTCGTTGAAAGGCAAGCCCCTTTCCAACGCTGCCACGTGATCATCGGCAGGTGCGGGCATCCGCTCAAGTGACTGTACTTCAGACCCGCCTCCTCTCACCCGGCACCGAAGCGTAGTCTCCGGCGAGCAAGGGCGGTCACGATGGCTGAACCGGCGCCGCGCTGTTCGTCTCACGCGGTCGAACCTCCCGTCCAATCAAGGTCGGCGTTGGTGACTCTGAATTGGAGGCAGCGGCCGAACATCGCTGCGGCGAAGGACTGGAACGCCAGGTTGTCCTGCTTGTACCTCACCTTGCCCGTCGATCGGCTTGCGAGCATCACGCAGGCGGCATCGAGTAGTCGTTCACGGACCATTCGGTCGAAGAAGATCGCGGCACGGTCAGCGGGGCTGCTGCCGTCGAAGGCAGGGTCGGCCGGCCACACAGGCTGGCGCGGCTTTGAGGTTCGGTTCCAAGCGTCGTTGTCCTCGATCAACATCACGTAGCCGAGCCACGGCCGCAGCGGTGAATCGATGATCCCGCGCTCGACTGCCTTCCAAACGTCCATTGCTTGCCCGAGCGCTTCGTCCGTTCGGTTGTTGAAGTTCTGACCGGGCTTGTTGCCGGTGATCGACTTCAGCTCGATGATCGCGAGTACGCGCTCCTCGACGGTCACCACGATGTCCCAGCTCTTGTCCCGGCGGAAGTAGCCGGGCACTGGGCGTGTCTTGACCTGCAGCATGCTCGCAGGAATGCCGGCGTCAACGAGGACGTCGACGAGGAGGAGTTGCAGTGCATTGAGATGCTGTCCGCCTGTGACCTCAGCTCGAAGGCCGGTGTTGACGACGCCGAGCTCCCGAGAGCGTTCAGCTTGTGAGCGGCGCACGTTCCAGTACGAGCTGACGGAGGTGTGAACCTTCTCGCTGTAGTCGGGAATCTCGTTAGCCATCAAGAAGCTGCTAGCTGGAGGTCGGCATCGACACCGTAGAGGCGTCGAGCGATCGCACTCGCTCGATCCCGGTCGCGTGCTGCGAAGGCTCGACGAAGTTCGGTCTGGTCCCGCTTCTGCACCGACTCGATTTGGGGAACCCGAATCCTGCGGAGGTACTGCGCCTGGAAGCGGAAGCATCCGCCGCGCATCTTCACGCAGTACGTCGCTACGAACAGTTCGGCGATGTCAGAGAGCAACAGACCGCCGAGCACCTCGAGGTCCCAGTGATCGGACGTGATGAAATACAGGCCGTGGTGGGGGTAGGTCTGGCCCCGATCGAGCACGGGCTGGATGAACGCCTTTAGGTCCGGGATCACGAGCTTGTCGCGTTCCAGGAGACCGGGCTCGACTCGATCGATGGTGCGGTACCACCGATGAGGGTTCTTCCGGGCGACATGCCTGCCCCGAATCTCGTGCGACTTGGACTCGAGGTAGTCACGTAGGCGCGGATGATGAGAGAGGTCCACGAGGCGTCCGTCGTCCCAGGGGTTCACGAGGTACGTGCCCGACCAGTCGGCGACGCCATCGGTCGTGTCGCGGGTCATCAGCAACGGCAGCAAGCGTTCGGCTTCCACGAGGTCCGCATCGTCGGTGAGATAGACGGAGTCGACGCCGGTGGCGACTCCGATCCCAACCCTCGTGCCGGTCGACGGATCCTCCAGGGGGGCGAGACGACGCTCCATGTCGGCGATGAGCGAGAGGTTGATCGGATTTCCGGAGGGCCACGAAGTATCGCTGTCGAACCACACTGGGAGCTTCATCGCGGTCAGGGCGCGCGACGACGCCGACTGACGGCCTGAGCCGACCCACGTGCGGAATGAGGCTGCGCTCGACTCGCTGAAGTGCTTAGTCGCGGTCGCTACGACTGCCGTGGCCTGCTCTGCCCGACGAATGATGGTGACCGCCGGATATGCAGAAACGGGCTCCTCGAAGGCATCGACGTCGTGCATCGACAAGATCGCCTCGACGGCGAACCCCGAGACGACGAGCTGTCGAAGATCGCTGCCGTACTGGTTGTGCATCCAGCGGTCGGCAACGATGAATCCGAGGACCCCATCCGGTCCGAGCAGGCGAAGTCCGGCCTCGATGAATCCAACGAAGATGTCGCTTCGGCCACGCATCGTGGGACACGCGCGTCGGTACGCCGCGCTACGAGCGGGAGGCACGTCCTCCAAGCGAATGTACGGCGGATTGCCGAGCACGAAGTCGGCGACGATGTCGTGCGGCGAAAGGAGGAAGTCACCACAGCGAACGCAGTCCAGGGCGATCGATCGCGCGTTGAAGTCAGCGAGCCCTGCATCGAGGAGTGCCTTCGCGACTGCCTTCTGGGCGAGTTCAGCATTGGCGGGGAGGAGGTCGAAGGCGCGCAGTGCGGTGCGAATGTCGGTGAGCGGACGGTCGTGCCGCTTGCAGGAGTCGATGAGGCGCTCGACCATCGGGACGAGGAACGCGCCTGCGCCGCAGGAGGGTTCGACGGCGACGAGTCCGCCAAGATCGCGCTCGACGGAGTACCCGGCGAGATCGAGGATCAGCTCGACGACCCAACGGCGGGTGAAGACCTCGCCGTGTTCGTCGGACTCGTCGATCTTGTACACCTCGGTGTCTGCTCCCAGCCCCACATCGAGGCTCAACTGTTGAACGGCATGCCGGCGGCTTCCGGTCATTGCATCCCCCAAACCTAGTCGTCGCGTTGCGAGGGTCGGATGGACCGATGGCGTGGTAACCCACGTGTCGCCATCATGACGAAGGGGTGACATGGAGAGGCACCTCCCGTCGCCAGGTCAGTTCTTGAACTAATCCTCTGCCGTCCACTGGGGGACCGCGCCGGTCGGCATCGGACCTTGGCGGCCTGGCTTCGTGCGCTCGGACAGTTGTCAAGGTCGCAGATTGGAGTGCGGGTTGTGCACTCAGCGTGTCAGCCGCGGGATCATCCGATCTAGGTCAAAGCTCGCCCAGCACGCCTGCTTCAGCTCGTGACCACTCGACCGCCAACCCGCGTTGACCACCTTGAGACCCTTGTCCTGGACGTGCTCAACGGCTGGAACGAAGTCTCCGTCGCTTGAGACCAAGATCGCCACGTCGTATGAGCCTTGCCAAGCAAGTGCCAGAAGGTCCGTCACGATCGCGGCATCGACCCCCTTCTCGGGTCGACCAACGTATGGCGCGCCACAGGCCGGGCAGCTCCCGGTCGTGACTCCGCAGGAACGACAATGGATCGACTTCGAGCGAGATCGACGTTCGCGCACCTTGACGTCGAAGCTCGGCTGCCGATCGAGGAAATCCTTGAGCCACTTTGCGAGCTGACTATCGTCGTGGGGTTCCACGGAGGCATGAACGATGGTCTCTTCGAGCGACAGGTTTCCGTCGACACCCACGTCCGCGAGAAGTCGACCGGCTTCAGCCACGAGTGCCTGCGGCAGCCGCGGCCAATCGCATCGCGCTTCCTTCCCGGCGGACCCGTTCCACGAGAGTTGGAAGTTCCAGAAGTCGATGAACACGCGAGCGCGCACTCTGCCTCCCCCAAAAATACGGGGAGCCTTTCGGCTCCCCGGGGACATCATTCACCTAGCACAAGTCCAGGTGGGTTGATAATGCAAGAAGTATATCGGAAACAGAGATCGGAATCTGAAGTCGCTGTGCCTATGCCGCGAACGCAACCACGCTTGCGGTAGAGTTCGGGGCATGACCGATTCGCTGTTCCATAGATCAGACACGCTGATCCTGTTCGACTCCTCCGAAGTTGACGCTTACCTGCGGTCGGAGGTTGGGCTAGGGGTGGAGGTCCTCCTCGAGGCGCTGCAGCGTGGGGGCTCCGAGGCGGCTATGGCAACGCCCCACAACGCCGCAGCCGCGGCTGGCTTCCGATTCTGGGACGGTGCGGTCGCGAGCCTTCGTGACCAGTTAGTTCCTCGTGGGTGGTTTGGGGACCGCCCCGGCGGTCTAGAGGTGGTGCGCCGACGCGACAATCGACTCCAAATCACAGCTTCGCTTGGCGACGAGGCTGTTGGCGGTCTCGGCACCAACCCGAGCTGCCGGCATGAGAAAGGCCAGTCGACCGACGCCGCGATGCAGTGCAATCAGTTGACTCTGGCGGGTTATGGCAGCGACGACCCGGGGTGGGAACCGATGCTGACGTGGTGGTTGCTCTACAAGTTCACGAGCCCGGACGCACGGCGAATCGTGCCCGAGCTCTCGCTCCCTCGCGTGGGTGTGGGCGGCCGGGTGACCGACTGGGCAGTTCGCCTGCTCCTTCCAACAATTAACTTCGGAGACCGGGGTCCAATTCGCTTGTCGGACTTGCCGAACCCAGCCGCAACCATCGAGGTGCCCGTTCGTCGCGCCGTCGCCTGAGTCATGGACACGGCGCAGTTCACGCCCGACCGCTTGACCCTTCTCCGCGAACGTCGCGGATGGTCCATCAACACTCTCGCTGAGAGGTCGGGCGTGTCCGTGCGTTCAATTCGCTTCTACGAAAGCGGCGAACAGAAGCCCGGTGTAGCAGCCGTGACACGGCTTGCCCTCGCCTTGAACGTCCCGGATTCGTGGTTCGAGGGCCCGCCGGTATCCGGCCTCGAGATTCACGCCGCCAGCTTCCGGGCGGCCACGAAACTGCCAGCGTATCGCCGACGCTCTGCCATCTCCGCGGGTCGGTTGGCGATGCACTTCGCGGACTGGATTGGAGAAAGGTTCGAACTGCCCCCTGTTGAGGTGCCCGATCTCGCACGCGCCGAACCAGAGCTTGCAGCCGAGCTTGTTCGCGCGTCGTGGTCGCTAGGGAACCAGCCGGCACCCAACATGGTGCATCTGCTCGAAGCTCACGGGGTGCTTGTCTTCGGCCTCGCCGATGACTGTCGGGAACTCGACGCCTTCTGTTTCTGGCGTCACGGTCGACCCTTTGTCCTGCTCAATACCATGAAGTCAGGCGAACATGGCCGAATGGATGCTGCTCATGAACTCGCGCATCTCGTTCTGCACCGCGATGTCGAAGTGATAACCCGTGACCACGAACTAGAAGCGATGCGCTTTGCTGGTGCGTTTCTGATGCCGCCCGCTGCAATGGCGCCCTACGGTGGCTATCCAACGCTTGGTGAGATCCTCATGGTGAAAGAGGCATGGCAAGTTGCGGCGACGGCCCTCGTCTACCGCCTTCACGAACTCGGCCTCATCATCGACTGGCACTATCGGACACTGATGGTTGAGCTGAGCAAGCGCGGCTATCGACGGTCCGAACCAAACGGAATCGCTCGTGAACAGTCACAACTCCTATCCAGAGTTCTCCGGTACTCGAGGGAGGATGGCGTTGGGCTGCGGGAGATCGCGCAGGCCCTAGGTCTGTTCGAGCGTGAGGTCGTCGAGTTTGTGCTGGGTTTAGCACTGGTTTCCGCTGTGCATCTCACCGCTCAGAACGAGTAAGTGTCGGCTGGTTCCGAACCCGGCTGGCGGCGCGCGGGCCGGTCGTTGTGCGTCGAACTCACCTACAGACCGATCTCAAGGCCGCGATCCGGCACGTGGCGCTGGGGTGGCCTCGGGGCAAGGTCAATGCGGGCAGCCGTCCCCCACGAGATCAGCGCGTCGGCAAGTGCATTGCACAGCTCAAGGTTATGACCGGGGTGCTCGACCAGCGTCTGGACGATGGTATGAAGCCTCGCAGTGGGTACCCGCTCGCCTTGCGCCCAGCCTCGCCAGTCGGCCAGCGCCTCATCGACCTCGCGCAGGCGGTGTGCTTGGCCTTCATGGTCGGACCACGAGAGGAGCTGGCGAGTGGGCGTGATCAGTTGTTCGATGTTGCGGACGTCATCGATCGCCGTTGCGTAGGCCGATACGACCGGCTTCACGATCTCCTCGACCCGAGTCTGGTGCGCGACGGCGTTCTCGAGCAGCCGTTTCGTCGTGATGACGTCACGATGCGCGGAGCGACGCTTTCGTCCTGTCGAGCGCATCTCCCGGTTGTTGGCAGCCCACCATTGCTCACGGGCCGCCTGCACAGCCTCGTGAGCCGTGGAGCGTTCCGGCGCATGCGGCGCCAATGCACGCTTGGCCTCGGCGAGTCGCTCGCTTGCCGCCACAAGGCTCGCTTGCAGCTCGGGAACTCGTCGCGCGTCATCGGCAGCTCGCTGCTTGTTCTCGGCGATTTCGTCTTGGACACGCTTCTGGAGCGGCTCAAACCACGCTGGGACCACGCACCGGGGCTGCGTCGCAGGTTGGCGTCGCTGAGGCGCGCGATCTGCTGCGGCAAGTTCACGCCGTTGGGTGGTGGCGGGGACGTCGACTCGATCGCTGGCGAGCACGCATTCGAGGATGTCTCGTGCTTGGTCGAGGTCGCGATCCTCGGTGACTACCAGCATCAGGTTCTGTTCGTGGCCGCGCGTGACTCCGACGTACAGACCCCGTCGTGTGGTCGCTGGCGTGACGAGTTCCGCGCCGATGGTGACTGTGTCGGACTGGTTTCCATGTTCGGTGGCCGCGTACCCGAGGCGGACGTGTTGCCGCACGTAGTCCGAGGGCAGTCTCACCCCGCCGCTTCCCAGATGCGACGACACGGTCAGCGTGCTGTCGCCATGCACGTCGGTGACCGTCCAAAGCTCACGGTTGCGAACAGGCTCGCCGCGCGTTGTGACGAGTCGGCGGTCGTTGCGACGGGTCACCACGACATCACCGACACTCGCTCGTTCTCGGCCTCCGATCGCCGTGGACGCCGTGTCGTCGATTTGTCCGACTTCGCGACGTGCTGCCTGAACGACTGCGTTGATCGCGTCGACGTGTTCGTTGGTCGACGTAGTGATCGCCGCGGTGCCATTCCGAGCGGTAGTCGTCAGCCACATGTCGGCGATTCGCGCGAGTTGGTTGTCGAACGTGTCGGCGATCACGCGGTCGTGCTCAAAGTAGGCGCCGAGGCCTCGCGGGTCACCGCGTCGCAGTTGCAGCGACGCCGCAGCTTCCCACGGCTCGACGAAACGGTGGATGCGGTTCAGCTCGTGGCATCGCCCGGTCATACACAGCTCGTGGAACAGGCCCCCGCGACCGACAGCCTGGAGTTGGCGAGGGTCGCCAATGAGCGCGAGTCGCCACTCGTGCCGACTGGCCATTGCAACGAGGCGGGCCAAAGCGCCGGTGCCGACCATGCCGGCTTCGTCGACGATCACGGTCGTGCCGGCCGGGAGCCGGTAACGGTCGTGTGGTGCCCGGTCGGTGCGTTCCCACTCGTGGAGCAGCTTGGCGAGCGTGTCCGAGGCGATGCCGGTCTCGCGTTCCAACACACGAGCCGCCTTCGCTGATGGGGCCACACCGAGCACCTCGCGGGCTTGCTGGGCCAAGTCGCTGCGCGCTGCACGCAGTGTCGTGGTCTTGCCGGTGCCGGCCGGCCCTACAGAAAGGACGAGACGGTCGTTGCCAGCGACTGCGGCGGCTACGTCCGATTGCAACACGTCAAGCTCGCCGACCACGATGGTCGTGGACGGCCACGGTTCGGCGGCCTGAGCGTCAATCGCCCAGGAGAGCACGTACTCCTCCTCGGCCAGCACCGCCTCGCTGGTAATGTGGGGTGCTGTCGGTTCGAGCCACATCGATCGACCATCTGACGCACGGCGCGGCGCAGCTGTGTCGACCGGGTCGAGCTCGACGCACCCGCCGATGACTGCGTCGCACGCGCGCTCGAGCGTCTTCGCCCACTGCTCGGCGGTGTTGCCGGCGAGCGGTCGTTGGGCGTCGCACAGCACGCGCATGATGTCCGCTCGCGTCCAGGTCGACCCGGCAACTGAAAGCGCCTCCACTGCTTGTGCGATCGTCACTCGTGGCACGGGTTCGGCGTGGAGCTCACGCCCGACCTGCTTCACGGTGTCGAGCACGGTGGCGGGAGTCCATCCGACGGCTTCAGCCTCCTCCGCCCACCGCTTCCACAGATCTGCGACACCGTTGCCTGTCTTGTGATCACGGGTGTCGGCCGCGGCCTCGCGGGTCAGCGCTGCCCGTTCCCATCGGGTTGGGTCGCGGCCCTCACGGCTGTGGAACTCAACGAGCTTGGCGGCGAGGGCCGCGTCGACCTGAGAGCTGCGCTTCGAGAAGGTGTCCAACAGTTCAGGTGGGACGCCGGCGATCTCGGATTGACCGTTGATGATCGGACCCCAGGCGACATCGAATCGGTGTGTCAGCTCGCTGCGCAGCGCCGACTGGTAGAGCCCACCGAGCATCCTCTGGTGCCGCTTGAGGTACCGAGCGTCGAGCGCCAGCCACCGACCATCGAGCGTCTGCACCTTGGCCGACACCACCGCGTGCGTGTGTAGCTGTGGATCGTCCGCACGCGATGTCGTTTGCCGGAAGGTGGCAATCGTCAGTCCGTGCGAGTCGGGGTGCAGGCGGCGACCGTCCGCACGAACTCGTGTCGTCGATCCATACAGCTCCAGGTGGGAGAGCGCTGCTGTCACCGCTGCGTCGTGTGCGTCGAGCAGCCGATCGTCATGAGTGAGTGCCCACAGAACGCTCACCGACTTCGGCGCGGAGAACGTCGCGTCGAATCCGGCGACGGCGCGCACGACGCGGCCGTCGCTGAGTGTGCGGTCTTTGAGCGGGTAGCCCAGCGGTGTCGCACGAACGGGGTCGCGGCCTTCAAGCAGGGCCTGCAGCGCATCGCTGCTCGCCTCGCCGCCAAGGCCGAGCGCGATCGCTTGCTTCCCGGCCCACACTCCTGCCACCTCGCCGGGTGCCTGCGTCAGGTACTTGGTGTAGTAGCTCGCCGTCGCTGCCGCGCTGGATGCATACAGAGTGGTGACCCTCAGCATGGGCTCCCACCCCGCGTCTGGGCACTTGTCTGTATTTCTTGGGTTGCGTCGATGAGGTAGCGGTTCATGAGGGCGACCGGTCACTCGGTGGAGAGGAGGTCGAGCTGGAAGGCCCCCGACGTGACGGCAGCGCGGCGACGAGAAGTCGGACGGTTCGCGGGTGCCTTCGTTTCGAAGCCGGTTCCGGCGCGACGAATGACGTCGTTCGGAATGGAGAGTCGATAGCCACCGTCGCAGTCGCGGCCCTCGGCATCACGTCGCTGTGTCGGAGTCGCGAGACCCGTTGAACAGAGCGCGCGAAGTGCGCGATGCGCGGTGTTCTTGGCGACGCCAAGTTGCGCGGCGACATCGCGCACTGTGGCCGCAACGATCACGTCCTCGGCGTCCTCACACGACGCTGAGACCAGAACCTCGAGCGCGGACCAGGCGAGCGGGCCGAGGCGTCGGCGCAGATCGCTCGCGGAATCGCCGAGGAGGAGCATCTGCTCGCCCCGAGTCCTACGCCGCCGGCGGACGGTCGAGCGCGTGCTCGATCAGGCGGACCAACGCCGCCCGCGGGACGCGCTTCTGCGATCCAAACCAGACGAATGGCAGGCCACTGGCTCCCGAGGAGAACTGCCATTCGACCGTGAGTTCGTACGTCTTCGAGCGACCGAGCTGCAGCACTTTCGCCGCTTGCTCGACGGTGAGAAATGGTGGCAGATCATCCAGCATGGCTCAACACTCCGAAATGTCGTATAGCAGGGTGCGATGATCGCGCCATGTGTTACGGTTGTCAAGCACAACACCGAGCAGTGGAGCAACCGATGGTCCGATCTCGCAAGCGAGTGCAGCCAGACCCTGCGCCAGCACCCCGCACAGCCGATGCGCTCGACGTCAACGCAGTTGTGTCATACAACGTCAAAGCGATTCGCGAGCGCAGGGGTTGGACCCAGCAGTCTGTAGCCGAGCGGCTCAGCCGCCTCACCGGCCATCAGCTTCCGCAAGCTTCGATCTCGGCCATGGAGCGCGGATTCGACGGTGATCGTCGTCGGCGATTCGATGCACACGAGCTGTATCTGCTCTCGGTGGTGTTCGATGTACCGATTGCCTACTTCTTCATCCCGCCACCTGGCAGCGGTCTGGGTCAGCTTGCCGACACGGGCCGGCCGGTGAGTGAGTTGTACGCGAGCTTGCTGGGCCACGAGTGGCAGCTAGAACCGTTCGACGAACGTCTGGCTGAGATCCACATCAACAATCCGGAGGAGACCGATGCCGCGCTGGCGGCGATCTTCGGTCCGGAGGGTGGTGCCAGGAACTGGCACGAGAGCTTCCGAACGTGGCGCAAGAAGCGACTGGCCGAGGTGGAGCGCGAGTATGGAGATCGCTTAAACGAGGTTGCAGCGTTCCTCAAGGACTTCGCCACCAAGATCGAGACGTTCGGACCGCGCGGATACCTCGAATCGATGGCCCATCGTGAAGGCGAGCGGGTCGGGAGCCACGAGGACCTCGAGGCCTTGTCCAACGAGGACCTGTTGCAGGCGATGAACGAGCTGAGGGAGGAGTAGCGATGCGTGGCTCGGTGATCAAGAAGGGCGACAAGTGGTACGTCAAGATCGAGCTCGACCCCGACCCGGCCACTGGCCGGCGTCGGCAGAAGTGGCACTCGGGGTACAACACGAAGCGCGAGGCGGAGCGTGCTCGCATCGACCTGCTCTCAAAGTTCGATCGCGGTGAGTACGTCGAGCCGTCGCATCAGACCGTCGCCGACTACTTCGCCGATTGGTTGAAGGCCACCGAGCACACGGTGAGGCCGTCGACGTTCGACTC
>JAYTKG010000547.1:0-4768 GCA_043730435.1 Acidimicrobiia bacterium
GGCCCACCTCGTCACCGACCTCGCCGATCAAATCCCCGTGCTCGAAACGAACCGTCGACAAGCATCACCGGAGATGACCGACGTTCGCCTGGCCAACGCCGATTACCGAGAGGGACTCATCAACCAAGCACTCCAGCGACTTCACGACAACGACAGGATCGTCAGTGCACCTACGGCCGATGAACTCCTCGATCATCTCACCGCCGACTGGTACACCGATCGCCGGCAAGACCCCGAAACACCCAGCCGCATGATGGCCGAATCGCACACCGTCCGACGCCAACTCAACCAACGAGCGCAAACGCTTCTTGTTGCCGACGGAACCCTTACCGGCCCGGCTGTCGTGCTCAACGGGGAACGATTCCATGTCGGCGACACCGTCATCACACGCACCCAAGACCGGAACCTCCGCCACGCCGACAGACACTTCCTGCGCAACGGATCATCAGGAACCATCGTCGCCATCGACACCAAGGATGGGCAACATCAGATCAGCGTCGACTTTGATCGTCATGGTCCAATCGTCCTTCCGCATGAGTTCCTCACCCGCCACATTCGCGCCGGTCTTGATGGCGGACTCGCACCCGCGTACGCCATCACCACACACGCGGCGCAGGGCTCGACCTATCGAACCGGACGCATGCTCACCACCGACAGTTCTTCGAAAGAAGGGGTCTATGTCGGGCTCACGAGAGGTACCAGCGATACCCGCCTCTACCTCGTTGCCAACAACGAACTCGCACCTACCGACGAACGATCCGACATCGGTTTACCCATCATTCGCGACGAACGAACGGCATTAGCAACGTTGGCCGATCACCTCAACGCCCCCGACCAAGCGACCGTCGTCGCTGCTACCGACCCCGATGCCCGAATCGTCCACTCACTACGTACACGTACCATCGAACAGCTTCGAGAACTTGCACCAACCGACCTTGCCGCACGACGAGCACTCCAACACGTCGCAGAAACAGCAGCAAGGCACGACGTGCAACAGCCCCCAATCGAGATCGTCGAACGCTTCGGCGAACGACCAGCCACCGACTCTCCCCTCCGCCCCGCGTGGGACGACACCGTGAGCCGAACCGTCACCCACAACATCACCTTCGGCGACGACACAACATCACCCCTCGCTCAACGAAGCAGCGCGAGGGTCGTCGCCTCGACGAATCGATTCGATACCATCCAATCGGCAATCAGAGATCGAACAACTGCAGCACCGTCGTTCGCTACGTCGGAAGTCGCGGGCCTTGCATCTCGGCTGCACAACGCTCGATCGACCTTGCCATTGGATGATGCCCTCATTGGATCGTTGAATGACGAACTCGAAACACACGTGAAGCGAGCTGTCGATAGCCGACCTAGCTACTTGACTGATCTGCTCGGCACTCGGCCCAACGATGACGACAAGAAGGCACTCCGATGGGACATCGCTGGCACCTCGGTCGAGCGCTATCGGCATCGCCAAGGGTTCACTCCGGCGCACGGAGCGTTCGACGGCGACACACCGAAACAACGAGCCCTCGGACCAACGAGCACGAGTCTGAGTGAGATGCGGAACATCGACAAGGCGCTCGACCAACTCCTTAGTCAAACGAGGTCGGTAGGAAGGTCTCGCTAAGGACCTGACTCAGCCAACAGCCGATGACTCGACGACCTTCGCTAGCGCCTGAACTTCTGAGTCGATCTCGCACTGCAACCAGCTTCCGAGGAAACGTTCGATGATGCGAAACGGGCCCTTGAACGTGAAGTTGTAAGCGTGCGTTACGTCTGTTGATCCATCAGTTTTTTGCGTGCAGTCGAACGTGCCGACGAAGTCAAAGACCAAACGTGCGGGCTGGCGTGGAGCGCCGACAAAGGTCAGCTTCGTCCAACGGTCAAGGTGAAAGTCTTGACGATCAGGAGCAGGTGGCAGCCAACCCAACCGACCCCAAATCTTGACTGAACCATTTCCCTCGGCATCGGCGGGAACAACCGACGACACCTTCGAGATCTTTCGATCGACGGTTCGGTAACGCTCAAGATCGAGCACAAACTCCAGGACCGCTTTCGCCGTTGCCTTCACAGAAACGGTTGCTTCAGCGGTCATCGACATACGTCGACTGTAACGCCGTTGCCGGCAAGAGCGCCGACATTCAGGCCCTGAGCTGGCGGGCAGCAACCTATAACTGGCTACAGCAACCAAAAATCTTGGTGCAGCAACCAGAAAATCGTTTTGCAGCAAGGAGTGCGCCAAGGTTTCCAGCAACGTTGACGCTTCACCGTGCAGGGCATGATCACACTCACCGCCCTCGAAACCGACTTCAACAACAACGCAACCAGCACCACCGCTAAGCGACTCTGGCGAACCTGGGCCACCGACCACTCGGCCCTCGCACCGTATGCCAACGCCGCAGAAGCAGTCGCCGCGATCCACACCCGGCGCATCGAACCAGCACCAATCGTCAACGCCTTCCTGGCCCTCTCCGTCGACCAGATACTCGCCCGCCAAGCAATCCTCAGCACCTACATCCCCTGGGTCGGCCGACACCTCGCAACCCACACCGTGCCGTCACGAGAACGAGGCGACCAACTCAGCGTGCTGATAACCGCATTCCTCGAAGCCGCGGTCACGCTCGCCCCAACAGCCCCGCACACCTGGCCGACCACCACCATCGTGCACGTCGCCGAAACATCTATCCGTATGTACTACCGACGACTCAACCGCATCGCTGAACCGCTCGGAGGAAGCGATGAACTCGACCGCTGCGGCGCACCCGTCATCACCGCAACCTCGAACTCCACCTGCCGACTCTCCGGGCCCGAACTTGTCATCGCAGCACTGTCCTCTGGCGTAGCCGACAAGACCATCAGCCTCGACGATGCCAACCTCGTCGCCCGCATGGTCAACCTCGGTGAAACCGCAACCGAGCAAGCACCACGTCTGCATCTGGCGCCACGCACAGCGCAATGGCGAGTGCAGCGAACCGCCCTTCGTCTCGCCGATCACGCCGCCTGAATCGAGAAGATGACCATGCAACCAAACCAACAAAACACCGGCGACCCTTCAGGACCAATCCTCGCCGCACTTGCCTTCGCCGCCACTATCGCCGGAGTCCTCTACGCGGCCGCACAACTCGCAGCCTTAGCCGTTCACCACCGAACACTTGGCCACGTCACCTTCGATACCTATCTTGCTTTTCTCAAACAACTACCGGCCAACGCCAGCCATCCACGAGACGCGTGGCCCACCGGAACCTGGAGCAAGAACCTCACAGGCCCAATCCCCTACTGGCTCGCTGTAGCTCTCATCAGTGTACTTATCATTGCCATCGCCATATTTCTGGTTAGAACCTTCGGCGGTGGCAACGGGGATGTCGGGCAAGATCGCCGGGAACGATTCGGCGCACCAGCATGGCCGCGAGAGGCGACACGAAAGGACCTTGCGCCACTCATCGTCAACGGACCTACACCGGGCCGAACGATCATCGGCAAAGCCAGAGGCAAACTCATCGCCACCGAAGACCGGTCAACAGTGAAGAAGGTACGTACACGTACCGGTGATCGAGGTGGCGTATTGGTCGTCGGGCCGGCACGATCAGGAAAGACCGTCATTGCCATTGGGGCAATTCTCGAACATGACTGGGGACCCGTCATCGCATCCTCGGTCAAAACCGATCTCCTCGCAGCAACGATCAAACGACGTTCCCAGCTCGGACGAGTTGCCATCTTCGATCCGCTTGGGGTCGTCCCACCGGCCATGCGGGCCAAGGCGAAACTCATTGGATGGTCACCACTCGAAACTGCGGGCACGGCGGTCGGCGCGCAGCAAGTTGCATCGCAACTTCTGGACGCTGCACCGATCGACGCTTCCGTTCGCAACAATGACTTTTGGGCTAACCATGCGCACCGCCTCGCCTGGGTCACGTTGTACGCAGCAGCGATGGGTGGACGAACAATGCGTGATGTTGTGCTCTGGACCAACCAGGGCCACGCCAACAGCGACGACCCAAAACACCGGGCCATCACCGACATACTTAACGCCACCGGTGCCAAGAGCGATGATCCGATGACCGTCGCCGATTGTGAACTGGCGGTGTCGATCATTGAAGGAATCTGGGCCGATGCAGACGAAACCCGATCCGGCATCTATGCCTCCACACAAACACTCTTCGCTCCATGGGAAGACAACCGCATCGCGGCGAACGCTGCGCTCGATGACATCATCACGATCGACTGGCTGATCGCCGGTGACAACGAAACTGACATGGGCCGAAACACGCTGTTTGTGTGCATGCCCGAACACCCAAAGGAAGCAGCGCGATTCGCGGTCGTGTTCGGTGGACTCATCAGTTCACTTACCGATGGTGCTTACGCGAAACGCAACGCCACCAACAAGCCGATCAACAACCTCTTGCTCGTACTCGACGAAGCAGGCAACACCGCTGCATCGTGGTTGCCGGAGATCTCGACAACTTGTGCATCGGTTGGAATAACGCTGATGACACTCTGGCAGTCACTCGCCCAGATCGAACACCGCTACCGAGACCAAGCACCAACATTATTCACGAACCACCTCACCAAGATCTTCTTCGGAGGCATCAGCGATGGCACATCCGGCACAACTGCAAGCGCTCTTACCGGTAGCCACGAAATCCAAACACGATCACGCTCAATCGATCGAAGCAGCGCCAACGGTCGAAACAGTGAATCCCTCGCCGCAACCACGGCTTCACTCGTTCCACCAGAGATGCTCCGCCAAGTCCAACCTGGCGACGCCCTCTGCATC
>JAYTKG010000548.1:0-5728 GCA_043730435.1 Acidimicrobiia bacterium
CTCAACGTGAGCAGGTTCCACTCCACCCCGAGGTGGCCAAACAGCGCAGTGATCGCTCGGAAGGCAAGCGAGTGATTTCGGGCCGTTGTGTGCGAGTGCACCGGGCCGATATGCGCTCCCATCAGTTCGGGCGGCAGCAGCATGGAAGCTCCACGCTGGATGGTTTGACGCTCGAGCGCGTCGTTGCAGTCCGACGTCCAGACGCGTGCGGTGCGCTTCAAGATCTCCAAGTCGATGCGACCTCCGCCCGACGCACAACTTTCGATCTCAACGTTCGGGTGACGTACGGCTAGCTCATCCAGTAACGCATAGAGCGCGACCGTCTGAGCACTTGACCCGGCCCGACCGTCACTGCCGCTGCCCTGCACGTGGTCACGATTCATGTCCCACTTCACATAGGCAATGTCGTGGTCACGTAGCAGCGCATCGAGCTGGCCAAGGATGTAGGCGAATGCGTCGGGGTGGGCAATATTGAGCACCAACTGTTGGCGGCCGTAGACCGGCGGGTAACCGTGCGTCGTCAGCGTCCAGTCGGGGTGAGCACGGTACAAGTCCGAGTCGGGGTTCACCATTTCCGGCTCAACCCAGATACCAAATTCCATACCGAGCGAACGCACGTGATCGATCAGCGGCTTCAAACCATCGGCATACATCTGCGGCGACACCCACCAGTCACCAAGACCCATCTGATCGTTACGACGCCCGCCGAACCAGCCGTCATCCAGCACGAACCGTTCGGCACCAACTGCAGCTGCGGCTTCGGCTAGACCCTTCAGCACCTCGGTGTCGTGATTGAAGTAGACCGCTTCCCACGTGTTCAACAGCACCGGACGCGGCTTGCTGAGCGGCGGATGATTGGGCCGCGACCGCACGTACCGATGCAGGCGTTGACTGGCCTTGGTAAGACCCACGCCGTACGTGGCGACTATCTCGGGTGTCTCGTAACTTTCACCCGGTTCCAGCTCGATTTCGCCAGGGTGTAGCAGTTCACCAAGCTGAAGGTAGCGACGGCCGTCGGCCATCACTTCGGCCAGCATGCTGTTATTTCCACTCCACGCCAGATGCACACCCCACGTTTCGCCCGTCCACTCGCCGAAGTTCTTGGTACCGGCGAACATCAGGGGGATGTGATCGTGCGACGTGCGACCGCGACGATTCTCTTGCAACAGTGCGCCGGTCTCAAATGGCACGCGAGTGGGATGCAGTTCTCGGCACCAGCGACCCGGGAAGGTCAGCAGCTCCTCGGCCTGCGCCGGAAGCGGAAGGGTGAAGCTGAGGTCTTCGAGCTGATAGCTCTCGGTCCCGTTGTTGGTCACCTGGTTGCGGGCCAGCAGTACGCCGTTCGGCTCTAGCACGAGATCGCAGGTCAACGTCAACAGCGCAACGGTGTCCGTGGTGATGACCCGAAGGGACTGGCCGACGTATTCGATACGTGCGGGTTGGAAGCGAGGCGCCCATGCCGAACCGCCGGGCCAGTGACCGCCCAGGCCTGGGCGTCCGGCAAACGCCGATCCGTGCTCCGGCACCACGGCAATCGGTGCCACAACATCCATGTCGCCGTGAAGAATGGGGCGAGCGAGGGCGCGGCGCAACGTGCTTAGTGGGGTGTCGGCCGGGAGTGCTTCACCCCAGTGCAAAATGATGGGCGCTCCGAACGAGGTGTCAACAATGACGCTCACCCCGGCGGCAGTGAGATGGAACAGGTCGGTCACAACATCGTTCGGCACGGTCTCAAAAGGTAGCCGCTGCGCTCAGGTCTGTAGTGTGCTGATCGGAGGTCACGACGTGAAATATCGCAAACTCGGGAACACCGGCATGGACGTCTCGCCGATCTGCCTCGGTTGCATGAGCTTCGGCGAACCATTGCGCGGCGGCCACCCCTGGACCATGACCGAAGACGCCAGCCGCCCGTTCCTACGTGATGCCGTGGAAAAAGGGATCAACTTCTTCGACACCGCTAACGTCTACTCCGACGGGTCGAGCGAAGAGATCGTGGGGCGTGCCCTGGCCGAGTTTGCTACCCGTGACGAGATCGTGGTGGCCACGAAAGTGCACGGCCAGATGGGAACCGGACCCAACCAAAAGGGTCTCTCCCGCAAGGCGATCTTCATGGAGTTGGACAACAGCCTGCGCCGTCTCGGCATGGACTACATCGATCTCTACCCAATCCACCGCTGGGACAATCGGGTGCCGATCGAAGAAACCATGGAGGCGCTGCACGACGTCGTGAAGTCAGGCAAGGTTCGCTACATCGGCGCGTCGTCCATGTTCGCTTGGCAGTTCGCGAAGGCACAGCACGTTGCCGATATGAATGGCTGGACCAAGTTCGTCACCATGCAGAACCACCTCAACCTGCTCTACCGGGAGGAGCAGCGCGAGATGATGCCGCTGTGTCGTGACCAAGGGGTAGGCGTCATCCCCTGGAGTCCGCTGGCACGGGGTCGACTTACCCGCGCGTGGGGTGCAGATACCGAGCGCATGTCGTCGGACATCTTCGGTGGAACATTGTACGTCGATGGCAGCGAGGCCATCGTGACTCGTGTCGGTGAGATCGCTGCTGCCCGCGGCATACCAATGGCCCACGTCGCTCTCGCCTGGGTGAGCCAGGTGCCGGGCGTGACCTCGCCCATTGTCGGCGTCACCCGCCAAGGCCACCTTGACGACGCCCTCGCCTCCCTCGACGTCAAACTGACCGCCGAAGAAGTCGCATCGCTAGAGGCCCGCTACCTCACCCAACCCGTCGCCGGCCACGCCTAACTTCAGGAAGAGGTGCCTTCTCGGTGAGTCCCGGCAACACGGTCTATGATGTTGCAGTCGCAACTATCTCCGGTTCGATTGGGTAGCGCGTGAGCCGGCCTTCGGCATCACCTGGACGGCGAAGCAACCATTCACGCAGGAAGCGCTCCACCTCGGCCTCCGTGGCCTGCGGATGACTGTCTCGGTAGCGCTGGGCCACCGTTTCGAATCCGAGATCCATCAGGTCGAAGGCGATCTCAAGATTGGTCGGTTCCCGATCATCCACAGGCAAATTCTACCGGACCCAGCTGCGTGTTAGGTGTTCAGGAGATAGGCGGAGTGGAGGAGTTCGGGTTGTCGATGAGGTCTTGGGAGGGCCCGAGTAGCGCACCCTGCCATCTGCAACATCGAAAACCCGTCCGCTTTCAACGCTGCCCTCTGCGACTTCATCATCGCTCAGGTATAGGGTTCGGCGTCGCTCCGGGGAGAGTGGATGCTGAACTCTGAGTGCTGGATTTTGATCCATAGGAGGCTTCGCTATGGCTGTTCTGGATGCCGACAGTAGGGCTGACATCTTTGTAAGCCATGCCTACGCCGAGCACACCGTGGATTTGGGCGAAGTGCGCATGAACTACGCCACCGCGGGTGAAGCGAGCCTGCCGCCGTTGCTGCTCATCCCTGGGCAGACGGAATCGTGGTGGGGTTACGAGCAGGCCATGCCGCTGCTCGCCGAGCACTTCCAGGTCTTTGCCGTCGACCTTCGTGGCCAAGGCCGCTCGTCATGGACACCTGGTCGGTACACGCTCGACAACTTTGGCAACGACCTGGTGCGGTTCATCGACCTCGCGATCGGACGGCCGACGTATGTAAGCGGCTTGTCGTCTGGTGGGGTGTTGTCCGCCTGGCTATCTGCGTATGCGAAACCGGGACAGGTCCTGGCTGCGATCTACGAAGATCCGCCCCTGTTCTCATCCGAGACGAACCCGGAGTTCGGGCAGTCGATCCGTCAAAGCCTTGGACCGTTGTTTGCAATGTTCAACAAATGGCTCGGCAACCAGTGGTCGATTGGGAATTGGTCGGGTATGCAAGCGGCGGCAGCCACCGAGGTTCCGCCGTGGGTCAGCGCCGTCATCCCGTTCCCGGACGAAGTCCCGCAAAACCTGCGCGAGTAAGACCCCGAGTGGGGCCGGGCGTTCTGGACCGGCACCGTGGCCTCAAGCTGCGACCACGCCACCATGCTCTCAAACGTGAAAGTCCCCGTGCTCCTTACCCACCATTTCCGCTTGGAAGACCCGAGCGGCACGCTCATGGGAGCGCTCTCGGACCTGTGCGCAGCCAAAGCCCAGGAATTGATCAGCGCTGCGGGTCAGCCCATCACATACGAGTCGTTCCCGGCTATGGGCCACTTCATGCACGCCATCGACCCACCCCTGTTCGCCAAAACGATCACCGACTGGGTCGCCACCCTCGCCTGAATGACCCTTCGCTGCAGTTAGACGCGGATAGGCAACGTCACAACTGCGGGAGAGCGCGAGCCGAACGGTTGGATCTCTAGCGGCCGACGGACCGACCGAAGATGTCCTCAGGCGAGAGCGCCGCAGCGCCCAGCGAGGAACGCCAGGCGATGTGCTGGTCGGGTCGTACCAAGAGCATCGACGAACCGAAGAGCAACCCACAGTGCTCAACCGAAAGCCCCACGTCGAGGAGTTGAACGACGCGCAGTGGGATACCGAGTCGACCGGCGACTGCTACCACAGGGGCAGGATCAGCCAGCAGGTCCGTTACGAGCAGGGTGAAATCGTTACCAAGGATGTCGTAGAGCGAGCGGCCGTCGGGAAGCCAGGCGTGTGGGAGTCGGGAACCGGGTCGCGCCGTTGGGGTGTAGACGGTGGTTTCCTGCGGCGGCTCGGGAGTACCGTCGGGCACGGTGAGCGGCGAGGTGCCGTAGTGATAGCCGAGCACGAGGCCGAGGCTGTGGAATTCGCCGTACTTGTGGGCCTGGATGTCCGCTGCAACGACCGCGCGACAGGCGTCACCTTCCGGGCCGTCCGCGCTGAGGAGCGGGTCGGCGAAGTTGGTGGAGAGCTTGCTCATGTTGAGCGTGGCCAGGTCGATGGTCTGCTGGGCAATGGGCTTGCGCTCGGCCTCATAGCTGTCGAGCAGACCATGTCCACCCCAGCCGGCCAGCACAGCCGCCAGCTTCCAGCCGATGTTTACGGCGTCGCCGACCGCGGTATTGAAGCCGTGGCCTCCCCACGGTGGGTTGAGATGAGCGGCATCACCAACGAGGAACACCCGACCGACTCCATAGGTGGAGGCGTTCAACATGCGCGCCGTCCACGGGTCGGTGGAAATCAGCTCGAGGTCAACACTGGCCGATTCAGGTCCGTCGCCAATCAGTGAGCGGATGAGGCGGATCGGATCGGCCTTGCCGACCTCTGGACTCACCCCATTCGCCATTGCCCACCAGGTGTCCTGCAAGTTCATCCGACCGACCAACCCTGGCGTCGCCGGGTTGAGCACCCAGTAATGAATGGCCGGCGCGTGTGGCACCAACGCTGCCAATCCGGAGGAGCGGAACACCATGCTGAAGTTCGGTCGACCGTCGGTGCCACCCTCAAAGGCCACACCAATCGCCCGGCGGGCCGGGCTACTTGCCCCGTCACAGCCGAGCAGGTAGTCAGCCACGATTTCATGGCGGGCACCATCGGCGTCAGCAGCTATCACTGTGACCTGGCGGGCATCCTGGTGCAGGTCGGCGATGGACCATCCGACCGCAAACGTGACAGTCGGACACGCCGCAACGCCCTCGCGTAGCACCAACTCCACCAGAGGCTGAGGCACCTGCTGGCCTGCCTCGGCGTACTCGTCGCAACGGTACGGCGTCAGCCCGAGGCACCCCTCAATACGGGTGATCTCACGCCCGAGCAGCGACGTGCAGAACATCGCCGCCTGCGACCAGGCGACCGGCAGCGGCGCTACTTCCCGCAAC
>JAYTKG010000549.1:0-1998 GCA_043730435.1 Acidimicrobiia bacterium
GATGGTTCCAGCGGGACGTGATCGGACAGTTCGTAGCCAACGACTTGACGTAACTCGTTGTCGGGGATATCGGGCATTTCGATGGTGCGCACAATGGCCCGCGAGGGGGCGATTCCGACGCGCACACTCTTACCCTCAAACCCGGCGTCTTTCCACAGGCTGCGGAGGGCGTTGGCGACATCGCCGGGTTCGACAATCTCGCCGTCCACCACTGCGCCGTTGGCTAGCGCGACTTGGCCCAGGCGGGTCACGGTGGGGGTGTCGCCGTGGCGAATTTCGGCAGCGCGAACGGCGTTGGTGCCGATATCGAGCCCGATTGATCGCTTAGACATGAACGTTTCCTCCAAAGACTTTGGTTGAGCCAAACGACCTCGCGTCGTGTGCCTCCGTGCTCAATGACATCGGCGGTTACGAGGCCGGGGTAAGAACTTCTGCAAAGAATCTTTTCTGCTACACCCACGCGAAAACTTGCCGATGTAAAGGTTCATGTCAGTCGTCGTCCCAGCCGTAGCAGTTGATCACTCCGATCCGGCTTTGCTTACGGTGCTTCCTCCGCACATCATTAAGAGGTATCGCGCTGTCGCTCTTCGTCGTCACGAGGGACGCCTTGTAGTAGGTATGGCCGACATCGGCGATCTCACTGCAGTGGACGACCTTCGGGCGCTGTTGGGCGAGCGTTTCTTGCGCGTCCAGTTGGCCGAGAATAGGCTCAACGAGCTGATCGCCGAAGCCACCCGTAACAACCATGACGTTGCCTCGTTGGCCCAGGGTGTGCTGGATGACAACGATCGCGACCGCAATGAGCTGTCCAGTGTGCAGGCAATCACCGATGACGCTCCGATTGTGAAGTTCGTCAATATGGTGATCCTGCGCGCCGCCGAGGATCGAGCTTCGGACATTCATATCGAACCAACGGAACACGATCTGCGGATCAGGGTCCGCATTGATGGTGTGCTGCATGAGCAAATGCGTCAACCACGAAGCATTCATTCCGGCGTGGTCTCACGGCTGAAGGTCATGTCGGACATCGATATTGCCGAGCGCCGTAAACCCCAAGACGGACGTATGTCAGTGATGATTGAAGGTCGCTCAATTGACCTGCGCGTCTCGACGCTGCCGACCGTGTACGGCGAGAAGTTGGTGATGCGTATTCTCGACCAGTCGGCCAGCATTCTGTCGCTCGCAAATATGGGCTTTCTGCCGGAGCAATTGGCCTACTACGAGAGTTCGTATCGCAAACCATACGGCGCGATTTTGGTGACTGGGCCAACTGGGTCGGGTAAATCGACCACCCTCTACGCAACGCTCAGCGCGCTCAATGACCCGAGCCGCAACATCGTCACGGTCGAAGACCCGGTGGAATACCGGCTGCCCAACATCAACCAGGTCCAGACCAACAACCGTGCCGGCCTCACCTTTGCGAGTGCGCTCCGCTCGATTTTGCGACAGGACCCGGACATCGTCCTGGTTGGTGAAATCCGTGACCGCGAGACCGGCATCATCGCGATCGAAGCGGCCCTCACCGGCCACATGGTGTTGTCTACCCTGCACACTAACGACGCCCCGTCAACCCCATTGCGTCTCCTGGAAATGGGTATCGAACCCTTCTTGATCTCGGCCGCCCTGGACTGCGTCTTGGCCCAACGTCTTGCCCGCCGACTGTGTGCGGAGTGCCGCGAAGCCTACGAACCGCGGCCGGAAGACTTGCTCGCGGTTGGTTGGAATACGCGCACCGAGATGCCGACCCAGATCTATCGGGCAATTGGCTGTAAAGCCTGTGGCGGTACCGGCTACCGGGGTCGATTGGCGTTGCATGAGGTGATGCTGATCAGCGAAGACATCGAACGTATGATCGTCCATCGCGCCTCGACCGAGGAGATGCGCCGCTGCGCCTTGGAACAGGGAATGATCCCGCTGCGCGAGGACGGCCTGCGCAAGATGGGCCTCGGCCACACCACGATCGAAGAAATCTCACGGGTTATCGCATGATACCCGCAC
>JAYTKG010000550.1:0-3493 GCA_043730435.1 Acidimicrobiia bacterium
CCGACGGTTAGGCCGTGAGCAACCAGAAGCCGCGAGATCATCTGCGCCGTCGAGCCCTTGCCGTTGGTGCCGGTGATGTGAATGACCGGGTAGGCCAACTGCGGGTCGCCGAGGTAGGCCATGAGTCGCTGCATATTCTCCAACGAAGGAGACTCGATGCGCCCGGTCTTTTCGTAGTTCGTATGCGCGTCGATATAAGCGAGAGCTTCGGAGTACTCCATGATCGCCTCTACGAGGCAGCGCGACGGGGGCGGGTAACGCGGCCGATTTCACGCGGGATGAGCGTGGGGTTGGCCTTGGTGCGCACGGTGTCGGCGTCGATGACGCACTTTGAGATGTCGGTGCGGCCGGGCAGGTCATACATGATGCCCAGCAACACTTCTTCAAGGATGGCTCGAAGCCCGCGAGCACCGGTGCCGCGCAGCAGAGCGAGATCGGCAATGGCTTCGAGGGCGTCGGTGGTGAAATCAAGCTCGACATCTTCGAACTCGAAGAACTTCTGGTACTGCTTGACGAGGGCGTTCTTCGGCTCAACCAAAATCTTTATGAGCGCGTCCTGATCGAGGTTTTGCACCGCAGCGATGACGGGCAGACGGCCGACAAACTCGGGAATGAGACCAAACTTGAGCAGGTCTTCGGGCAGCACTTCGGCAAAGAGTTGGCCGGTGTTGCGATCCTGCTTGGAACGGATCTGGGCCGCGAAGCCGACGCCCTTATGACCAACGCGGTTCTCGATGATTTTCTCGAGACCAGCGAACGCGCCACCGCAGATGAACAAGATGTTGGTCGTGTCGATCTGAATGAACTCTTGGTGCGGATGCTTGCGACCACCCTGCGGCGGTACCGATGCTGTGGTGCCTTCAAGTATCTTCAGCAGCGCCTGCTGCACGCCTTCGCCGGAAACGTCACGGGTGATGGACGGGTTCTCGCTCTTGCGAGCAATCTTGTCGATCTCATCGATGTAAATGATGCCGCTCTCGGCCTTCTTCACGTCGTAGTCAGCCGCCTGAATGAGCTTCAAAAGGATGTTCTCGACATCTTCACCGACATAGCCGGCTTCGGTCAGCGCAGTGGCATCCGCGACCGCAAACGGCACGTTGAGCATGCGGGCCAGCGTCTGCGCCAGGTGGGTCTTACCGCAGCCGGTTGGGCCAAGCAACATGATGTTGCTCTTGGCGAGTTCGACATCGTCGTGACGGCCGGGCCCGGCGTTGGCGGTTTGGTATTGGATGCGCTTGTAGTGGTTGTACACCGCAACCGACAGCACTCTCTTGGCACCATCCTGGCCGACGACGTAGTCGTTCAGGAACGAGAAAATCTCGCGTGGCTTCGGGAGCTCATCGAACTTGAGGTCTGAGGTCTCGGAGAGTTCTTCTTCGATGATCTCGTTGCACAGATCAATGCACTCGTCGCAAATGTACACGCCCGGTCCGGCGATGAGTTTCTTGACCTGCTTCTGAGATTTGCCGCAAAAGCTGCACTTGAGCAGCTCGCCAGTGTCCCCGAATTTCGCCATCTGCGCCGTGCCCCTTCGCTACCTGATTGGCCCTGTTGCGTCCTCAGCGTTACGCGAGCTGATGACGTCGTCGATAATCCCATACGCCTTGGCCTCTTCGGCGGACATCACGAAATCTCGGTCGGTGTCGGAGTGAATCCGCTCGACCGGTTGGCCCGTGTGCTGCGCCAAGATGGTCTCCAACAGTTCACGCATACGCAGGATCTCCTTGGCCGCAAGTTCAAGGTCGGATACCTGAGCGTAGCCAGTTTGGCCGTAGGGCTGGTGCAGAAGCACTCGACCGTGCGGCAAGGCCATGCGCTTGCCGGCCGTTCCCGACGCCAAAAGCACTGCTGCAGCCGAGGCGGCCTGGCCGTAGCAGATGGTGGCAATGTCGTTCTTAATGAACCGCATGGTGTCGTAAATGGCGAAAAGTGCCGTGATATCACCACCGGGGCTGTTGATATAGATGTTGATGTCCTTGTCGGGATTCTCCGACTCGAGGTGTAGCAACTGGGCACACACCACGTTGGCGAGCATCTCGTCGATCGGCGAACCGATAAAGATGATGTTGTCCCGCAAGAGCTTGCTGAACAGACCAGAGCCACGCTCGCCACGGCTGGTCTGCTCAATGACTGACGGCTCATACACAATATTGGAGATCTTCATTCGGTTTCGGCCTCCTCGCCGCCTTGGCCCGGGAACACGATCGCACGTTCGATGGGGTGGCCCTCGGGATCCACGATCTCGACTCTATCGAGGAGAACGTCCAACGCCTTGCGCTTGCGAAGATCTGCACTGAGATCGGCGACGGCATCGTTCTTCTCGTACGCCTTGCGAACAGCGACCGGCTTCTGACGAACCTCGATGGCGATGCGGTTGTACTCGGCCTCAAGATCATCGCTGTCCACCTCGATATTCTCGGCATCGGCAACAGCCCGCAGAGCGAGGTCGATCTTGACGCCACGAACAGATGCATCCCGAAGGTTCTCGACGAGCTGGCTTTGATCTTGGCCAGTCATCATGCAGTACTGCTCGATAGAAATTCCTTGCGCTTGCAACTGCATGGCAAAGTTCTGAGCCCTACTCTGCAGCTCCTGGTTCACCAGTGATTCAGGCGCTTCTTCTTCCACCAGATCGGCCAACGCCTGCGTGGTGCGGTCGACGGCCATCTGGCGCAGTTGGTTATGGCGAACGTTGGTGAGACGCTCAGTGATAGAGGACTTCCACGCCTCGACCGTGTCGAACTCGCCGACATTTTCATCAACCCAAGCATCGGTCAACTCGGGCAGTACGAGCTCTTCTACCTTCTTCACGGTGATTTCGAAGTCAGCATCGAAGTCAGTTCCACTAGGCGTTGCGGTGAACTCGAGGTGATCATCGACCTCACTGCCGATGAGCTCCTGATCGAAGGTGTCGGCCACCCAACCCTTACCGATTTCATACTGCCAGTCTTCGGTGTTGAGCCCGGGTACCGGCTCACCGTCACGCTCAGCCGTTAGGTCAACGGTGATGTAGTCGCCAATGACCGCGGGGCGCTCGACGGCGTTGAGTGAGCCGTTACGACGAAGCTCGGCCTCAATCGGACTGTTGATTTCTTCGTCGGTCGGCGTGGCGGCCGGCAGTTCTACCCGAAGGCCGCTGTAGCCCGGCACCATGATGCGGGGGCGTATGGCGATGGTGGCATCGAAGCCAACCGGACCCGACTCTTCACCAGAGGTGATGTCGACCGACGGTGTGTCAATGATGTCGACATTGTGCTCGCGCACGGCCTTGGCCAGATACTGCGGAATGCCATCACGCAGCGCCTGCTCGCGGGCCGGAGCCACGCCAAGACGCGCCTCAAGTACAGCGCGAGGCGCCTTGCCGGGACGGAAACCGGGCAGCCGGACTTCCTTTGCGATCTTGCGGAACGCGGCATTGATATCGGATTCGAACTCGGCCTCGTCAACGACGACGGAGAGCTTGACTTGGTTACCCTCGAGGGTTTCGACAGAA
>JAYTKG010000551.1:0-4318 GCA_043730435.1 Acidimicrobiia bacterium
AGGTCACAACGATAAATCGACCCGCGAGCATGCAGTCCCCCGTCCGACATTTAAAGTCTCATAACGCTCTGACCTGCGGAAATGCATTTTAGTGTCGAAGGGGGGACTTGAACTCCATAAGCACGCTTACCGTCTGGTGCTGTGGAGAACCTATACGTGCTGGCTGAGGGGATTTTTCGGCTGTTCCGGTGTCGGCTCGTGACCGCTCGTATTGTCAGATTTCGGGTCGTTTTCAGACATTTTGCTGACAAATCCGCGGACACCGACACATGACCCGAACGGGCGTGTCGACGAACTCCCACAAGGTCCCATAGTCAACACGCGACGGCCCGCGGCTCATGGGAGGAACTGATATGGTGATATCACCATGGCAACGCATCAGCTCCCCGTTCGGCTTCCCGACGACGTCTACGTCGCGCTCAAGGCGCACGCAACGTACTCCGAGCGTTCGATGAACGACATCACGATCGAGGCGCTGCGGTCGCACCTCGGCGACGAGAACCGCCGCGCAGAAATCGACGCCGCCGCAAACCGAGTCCGCAAGAAGTACCGCCGCGCGCTCGACCGCCTCGCCGAGTGATGGCCGTCCGATACCTCGACGTCGACGAGGTCCTCCGCCTTCATCTCCTCGAAGTAGGCGAAGGCGTTGGGCTTCGCGATCGCAACCTGCTTGAAGCGGCCGTGGAGCGACCGCGGCAGAGCGCCTTTGGCGAGGATGCGTACCCGACGCTTCAATCGAAGACCGCCGCTCTACTCGATTCACTTGCACGCAATCACCCGTTCCTCGACGGCAACAAGCGAATCGCAGTGCTCGCCTCATTTGTGTTCCTCGAAATCAACGGGTTCGAAGCCGAGACGACCAACGACGAGGTCGTCGAGACTGTCCTCGCACTCATCGTTCGAGAGATCGACTTTGACGGCCTTGTCGATCGAATTCGGTCCTGGATGCGACCTCGACGCGGCGACTGAGTTTCAACGGCTCGGATCGACCGCGGAGTGAACTTCGCACTCTTGTGGGCCTATCGGCTGCTGTTAGCCGGCGGTGTCAGCGTCGTCGATGCGCGCGAGAAGTTGGCGGACCCGCTCGGCTGCGTCGTTGATGTCTGCGATCGGGAAGCCGTCGTCTTCGACAATGAAGCGCCAGAGTCCCGGCCAGTGCGGTCGGACCTGGATCGCAGGCGGCCACGGGTGCATCTGCCGGTGTTCGAAGACGACCAGGCAGGCTTCCTTCGTCTCCGAAGGGTCGATCGTTCCAAGCTCGTCGAGGAGCAGCAGATCTGCCAGATCGTGCGCTCGATCGTTCGTGTAGTCGGGCGAGTCGGGTGCCGTGCATGCGTGCAGTTTCTGGGCCACCTGGTAGGGCACGCCAAGAAGCGGCACGACGCCGGGTCCTCCGAGGCCGAGTTCAGCGAGCGGCGCCACTTCGACCTGATCGATTCGAAGCAGCGACTCGCCTTCGGGGGCAGCCACCTCGATCGGCAGCGAGAGGAAGGGTCGTCCCCGGTAGCTGAGCTTGGCGATGCTTCGTCGCGGTGAGATACGAACGCCCGGTACGTAGAAGGTTCCCTTGTCAACGAGCGTTCCGGTGAATCCTGACCAGCCGCTACGCAGAGCCTGTTCGAGAAAGGCTACGGAATCTTCAAGGTTGCCTCGGAACACCGCGTCCACGTCCGACGTCGACCGGGCGCGAGTGCCGAATCGGAGTTCGAACGCGGCTCCGCCTTTGAACACGAACGACGGCTCGTCTTCGTTGAACGCTTCGATCATCGCCGCCAGAGCGATGAGACCGACGCGTTTGCGCAGCCGGCCCGGGGTCGTTTCGCCCGCGTTCGCGGATTCGGTGATCCAGCGTTCGAGACCTTGAAGGTTTCCCGGTGGCCGGTCGCGCTGACGGCTCATGCGGGCTGCCTCCGGCCGAGACGATTGCGAAGTGCCGCGGCCCCGTTGATGCCGAGGTGGTCGTGACGATCGGCCGTTCGGATTGCTTGGTCGATGAGTCGGGGGTCGGTACCTGCGAGCGACGCGTCGATGATCGAGCGCTCGGGAGTAGAGACCGGGATGCCTTCGCATCGGTCGATATCGGCAGGCGTCAGCTTGGCCAACCACAGCCGGTACACCGAGCCCCCAGCCCTCCTCGTTCGCCGGGGAACAGTCACATTGATGTGGCGCGGGTTCACGTCCGCCAGGCCCCACAACGCGAGGGCGCTCTCGTGCGAGATCACACCATCTCCGCCCACCCACAGCACGGCTTCCATGAACTCGTCGTGTCGCTGCGCCGCAAACGCATCAATCCGATACAGGCCGTGTCCACGTCGCACAAGTACGCCCCGCGCCGCCATCTTGCGCAACTCAACCGGCGGAACGCCGAGCGTCGCAGCGTCTTGGGTCGTGACGAAACCGCGCTGTTCCCCTGCGACCTCCAGAAGGTCCTCCAAGTAGCCCATGTCACAACCGTACCACCTGGGTACCGTTGTGACGCAGTAGAATCAAAGCATTGAGAGTGGCGCCCACGACGTCAGCTCATCGCGGTAACACTCTGGCAGGTCGTGCTCTTTGGCCCCGGCCAGGACTCTCTCCAAGTAGCCGATTCGTGGCGTTCCGACCGAGGAGTCGGACGCCATGTACACCCAAGCAACTGCGGGGCCGCTATCGCACTCAACGGTCAGCTGCACGCGCACGTACGTCCCCGCTTTCACGCCTTCCTTGCGGTCTAGCCCCTCGAGTTCGGTGGCGGAGATCGCCCAGCAAACGCCACGAACCAGCCCGTCGGGCTGAGCTACGACCGTCGCCACGCCGCGACGGTTGATAATGAATCGGTATCCGGAAAGCACGGCACGGTCCGCAAACACCGCAGAGGGGCAGCGATCGTGGATCTGTTCCCCCGACATGTTGGAGCCGTACGCGAAATAGAGGTCCATGGCCAATTCTCCCTCATCTTCGTTGGCTACCTGCCGACGGCGGGCGGGTCGGGGCCATCCGTGTGGAGCCCGCGGCCAGCGGACTACGCCAACAACCACCGGTGGGCTGCTCACGTAGGATTGAGGAGTGACCTTACGGGAGTTCGTTTCCTAGCCATCGGACTATTTCTCTCAATTGTGGCTTCGGGCGTCTTTTGGTTCACGATGACCAAAAGACTGAAGCCGCGCGTCAGTTTCTCCGAAACGATTACTGTACTCAATGGAAAGAATGGTCCGCGCTATCAAGTGGAGATTCGGAACGAGTCCAAACAGCGATCCATTATTGAACCAATAATTCGGGCGACCTTTCGACTAAAGAATCCTTCGGGAATGATCTCCGTATGGAACGTTCCAGTGTCCAACATGAACATTCTGTGCCTTCGCCCGGGAAGACAACGGTACCTAGATTTAAAGTTTGACGAATTGTCGTCCTTCGCGATTTCATCCCTGGACCGGGAATTGGCCTCGATGCTGACCGCATCCGAGGCAGGGGCAGTGGAGGCTCTTTTCGCACTCGAAAGCGGCGGCTACTTAGAGATCGAAATGGTAGGAACGGACGATCTCAGCGGGACGCGTAAGTACCTCAAGTCTTCTACCTTTCGGGCAAACGACTTCCGGCGAGGTGACACGTGAATTCTGTTCATGCTTTGTGGCGGAGGAAAAACCTACCATTCGAGCTAAATGAACACCAGGGCCCCTCGGAAGGGCCGTATTGGGAAGTCGGCTTCGGAAGGCTCTCCGTTCTTCTTTGTTCAGTTCACGGAGTCCGACATCGTCGCGGAGGCGAAGAATCAACGTCACCACCGAAGGCAAATGATGCGAACACCGGAGGGCTCGTCCGCACACTTTCGAATGACATTCAATGTTCCTACGCGATAGTCTTGAGAACGGAGCCGTGGGTCGATGCCAATTCCGACCTCGCGCACCCACTCAAACTCGAGCTGGCTCTGTCGCTTCCAAAGAGCGGAGTTCGAAGTGTCGTTGACATCCACGGAATGACTGACCATCACAAGGTTGATATTGCAATTGGTCTGTCGAGTAACGAACCATCCAGTACGGCGCTTGCCGACTTAATTGCAACTCCACTCGAAGAGGCGGGGTTCCGAGTGGATAGAGATGGATCGACGAGCGGACTTCAAGCTCGAGGGGCTGGGACGATGACGACGTGGGCACAACAACTCGGTTACCAAGCAATTCAAGTTGAAATCGCCAAACGCTGCCGATCGTTCCGCGACACGTCTCCGGAGCAGTTGTGTCTGCTGTACGGAGCCCTACGACGCGGTCTACTCGCGACCACGGATTCAAACCTGTAAACGGTCCCCGGAGGGGCTTGGGTGCTGCACTGCCCGGGGCGAGCGGCG
>JAYTKG010000552.1:0-5745 GCA_043730435.1 Acidimicrobiia bacterium
ACCGGCGGCGGTATCGGCCAACGCTGTTTCGGCCACCTCTTCGGCCGACTGCCACATCCAACCGGGTGCACCCTGGTCGTCAGCGGAGCTGCCCGAGACGTCGTGAAACTCGGTGTGGGTGTACCCGGGCAGCAATGCCGTGACCTTCACACCGGACGATTTCAGCTCCAGGCCGAGCGCATCACTGAAGTTGGTGACAAATGCTTTTGAGGCGCCGTACACCGCGTTCTCAGGGGTGGAGATGCCACCGGCAACCGAGCTGACGTTGAGTATCCAACCGCGTCGGCGGGCGGTCATGGCGACCGCGGCAGCGCGGCTGAGTTCGACAACAGCGGCGATGTTCACGGCTACCTGGTTGTCGAAGTGGTGCGCCGGGGCATCGGCGGCTTTGCAGTGCACACCAAGACCGGCGTTGTTGACGAGCAGGTCAACGTCGGCAACGCGGGCGGCGATGCGATCAATGTCGGCCGCATTAGCCACGTCACCAACCAGCACCTCGATGCCGGGCAACTCCTTCGCGAGCGCCTCCAACCGCTCAGCGCGACGGGCCACGACAACGGTCTTCACCCCGTCGGCGGCAAGTTGGCGAACGATGGCTTCACCAATTCCTGCGGAGGCTCCCGTCACGAGGGCCGTGCGAAACGGGTAGGCAGACATCTCGCCAACGTACCGCACGTCCGGCATCGCGTTCGGGTGCGTGTCAGCGCTCGAATCTTTCAGCCCCACATCTCAAGAGCGTTGACCCAACGATCGAAATGAGGACACTCGTCACGAAGGCGAGAAAGCCCGACTTCTGACGCGATCGCCGGGCCGTCTGTGCCCTTCACATATCTTGGCCAGTGTTTGCGAAGCCTCTTTGATGGAGCGCTCTGTGGCCCACTATCGATGAGTTCGGGTTCACCACTTTGCTGAACATCCCGGGAGAGAAGACCCTCGATCTTCGGGTCCCCTGCATACGAAGCGACCAATTTCGGATCGACGAAGAGGAGGGCCTCAAATTCGTGGAGCATGACGAAGGGTACGAAGTTCGAAGCATTGATCAGCGATGACATTTGCTCCTCTAACGCTTCCACTGCTTGCCGTGGATTGTTCGGACTCGGCGTAAAGCCTGGAACATTCGGGAAGGCATAGAAGTCGAACATCGTTGTAATAACAGCCGAGCTGTCTCGGCAGTGCGTACGGAGCTGGCGATCGAGACGGGCCCAGTTCGTGGACCCGCCAGCAAGCTTGCCACCGCCTTTCAGCCGACTGGTCTCTACCTTTACCGGCTGAACATCGATGAACTGATGTTGGAGGAGGTGCGGACGTAGTGTCTGGTTAACGAAGACTTCCTCGGTGGTGCCCTCGACGAGCACACGGCATCGCCTCACCGCTGGACAGGCCTACCGCCGATGAGATTCTTCTCCCATAACTCGCCAAGGCTGTAGTCCGCAAGCCACGTTTCGACAGCCGCCAACTCGAGTCGTTGCGCCGTCGATTCGCCCTCTACCTGCTCGATGATGATGACGTCTTCAAGATCTTCCAGCTGGTTCAACAGACTCACCGACTGAGTGGAGATCAGAACTTGCTGGCCGCACGAACGAAGAAGGTCACAGAGCTGGGCAATAGCGAAGGGATAGAGACCAAGCTCAGGCTCGTCGATCACAATTAGTGAGGGAGGCTTCGGCTGCATGAGCAACGTCGCCAAGCAAATGAAGCGAATCGTCCCGTCGGAGAGTGCATGCGCGTTGAAGTAGGTATCGGTATCACGATGCCGCCATTCAAGTTGGATGACGTCATTGTTCGATCGGTCGGGCGCCAGATCGAAGTCGTTGAAGAAGGGGGCGACCGTCCTGACTGCCTGCACGATCCTTCGATAGTTCGATTCGTCTGACTGCGACAACCTGAAGAGAAACGCTGCTAGGTTGCTTGCATCTGATCGAAGAAACTTGTCGTCGCTTACCGGCCCGCGCTGCTTGACGAGAGCGTCCGAACTGGTGTCGTGAAAGTGGTACACCCGCCAAGAACGCATCGTGTCGAGCGCCCAGTCTGCGGCCCCGCCTGGATGACTCTTGGACTCCGTTTGCAGCTTCGACTCCGCGTGCCCGGAGCCGAGAGTCAAAGTAAAAGGCCGCGAGTACCGCGAATCGTGATAGTCCACGTCCTCCGACAGGAAGTAGAGATTATCGTCATCGCAGACTGACGGCGATCTCCGGCGTTACCTTTCGGCCGTGATGAAGGAGCGCTCCCGCTCCTCCCGCTCGGCGGACCCCGATTTGAAGTTCGGCCCGCACCAGGTAGCCAAGAAAGTCAAAGACTTGGACGAGGTTGCTCTTGCCAGAGCCGTTCGCCCCGACCAGCACATTGAGCTGCTTGAGGGACAGATCTATCGAGCGAATCGACTTGTATCCACGAATTTCGAGGCGGTCGAGCACAAGCCCAACACTATCGGTAACAAAAGGGGTCTCGGCAGCCATAAGGAGCCTCCTGCATCACTTAGAAGGAGGTGCTGCGAATCACCCTTGCACCGAACGGGTCTGCGAAGACTACCGCTCACTTCGAAAGACATCAACGGGCCGACCCGTTGCGAAGTCGGCCCGGGCGTGGACTGCGCCGATCGCTCTATTATAGCAATCTATTGACATATTGATGCTTGAATGCGAAGCTTTCTGTGTGGCGTTGATTTCACTTCTTGGCTTCGCGTTGCTCATGATTTACGTGCTTCGATGTCCGGACCTTTCGGTTGAGGCGTTCGCTACCGCAAACGGCCTGCAACTCGATCCCGATACGAAATCATTCGTCTCATTTCATTTGGCCCGTATGAAGATGCTCAGGCAATGGGGTGCCGCCGCAGGGTTCGTCGCTGGCCTGATTGCGGCTTGGCTGTTTCATCTCAACGAACGGCTGTGGTTCGTGTTGGTGCTCGTTGGATCACTTGTGGGAATGGGAATGGCTGAGGCGGCGCGATTCTTCCGGACGTCATCGTGCCAAACACAACGGTTCGCGGAACTCGAGCGACGTGATCGAGGCCGCTACTTGAGCACGACCAGCCGATGGGTCGAACGTGCGGTGATTGTCGCATTGGCCGGGTCGGCGATCATCGCTATCGTGGCGCGTTCGCGCACGCCCCTATGGCTGCGCCTCGCCGTAATCGTCGCCGGTGCAGCCGTCATCGTTGGTGGTCAGCTCGTTGGGCGCCGCGTTGCAATTCGCTCAGTGGATCCAACGAATCCCGAGCGGCGACTCGCCGACGAGGCGCTCCGACGTGCGGCCGTGAACGTCGTAGTGGCGATAGTTGCATCGTTGACCCTCTGCACCACGGCGTCGCTGCTTGCGATGCCTATCAAGCGCACCACACTGACGGTTCGGCTCGCGAACGTGACCCTCGCCCGAATCGACAACATCGGGTTTCCGTACGAGGTGTACCCAGCGGACGGAGACTCGACCAAGATCACATGGCGGCACCCGACGACCGGTGCGGTTCGGTCAACGGTGGTGCCTAATCCCCCGACCGTGGACGCGAGCGATGGCTCAAGTTCTGCATCGACAGGTCGGACGCTCACTGTCGGAACAAGCAGTTCGTTTCTCGATAACTTCCGCGACGGGGCGGCGGGAGCAGCCGGGCTGCTTGCTTTCATCGCGTGGCTTCAGGTATCTCGCATTCCATTCCGAGGCCGAACTGTCCGCACAGCACGACCACATCTTGCTAGCGCGTCAGCATGATGATCGCGGTTGATCCGACTTCCGCCGTTCCGACCTTCGAGCAGATCAGAGTTCAGGTCGAGCGCATGGTCGGAGCCGGCGTGCTGAAGCCGGGAGCGCGCCTTCCAACCATCGCCCAGCTGTCGAACGACCTGTCGATCGCGCCCGGCACCGTCGCCCGCGCCTACCGCGAGCTCGAAGCAGGCGGGATCGTTGCAAGTCGGCGTCGCACCGGCACGGTGGTTGCGGATCACACGCCAAGGCGAACCAAGCGAGCGAATGCGGCAGAGGTTGACCTTGCGGTGAGCGACTTCGTGCGACGGCTTCGTCAGCTGGGCGTATCGGTTGACGACGTGATCGACAAGGTAAAACCTTTCGTTCACCGCTTCTGCGAGCGACGGAGTTGCCTAGCGAGTTGACGCTTGCTCGGTGACCGCAACAGGCGACAACGGACCGCGACGCGTCTGTCGGGTACGGGTCGGCTGTGGTCACACCCGTCGGGGACCGCAGCCGACGGGAACTAGAAGTCCATTCGGTACCCGATGCTTGTACCAACCCGCGTACGCTTCGGACAATCGGATCTCGACCGCACCACCAAAGACCGTCGTGAACACACCACACTCAACCGTGCCGAAGACCGCTCGAAGCGTCGGATGGCTACTCGTCGCCATTCAGGCCGTGCTTTTGGCGGCGGTCTTTCTCACCCCGAGCTCACACCGTTGGACGGCCGGACCAAACCTGAGGCGTCCGATCGACCTTGCGGTGGGCGACTTCGTGCGACGGCTTCGTCAGCTGGGCGTGTCGGTCGACGACGTCATCGACCAGGTAAACCTCTCGTTCACCGCTGCTGCGAGCGACGGGAATCTTCTAGGAGTCGACCGGCAAGCCCGGTGAGCGTAAACAACACCTAGCCGTATGGAGATGCGTCCAGCGACGGCCTGCCAGCTACGGGTCGGCTGTGGTCTCACCCGTCGGTGACCGCAGCCGACTCGTCCTTCGAGGTCGACGCGTCGCAGCAGGCCGACACGACGACAAGGGGCCGACCCCGTGAGGTCGGCCCTTTCGTTCAGACTGCCTAGTGCTAGTTCTAGTGCTTGGCTGCTGCCGGAGTGCCGTCGGTGAGTTCGGCGCCGTCGCTCAGGATCGACACCTTGCTCTTGCTTACTTCGACGAAACCGCCGTGCACATTGAGGTGCTGCACCGTGCCGTCAGCCAGATGAATCTTGGTGTGGCAAACATCCAGCGCCGCCAGGAACGGGGCGTGACCGGCCATGAACGCTATATCGCCTCCACCCAACGTGCGGGTGATCACCATGGTGGCCTCGCCGGAGAACAACAACTTCTCCGGTGAAACCACTTCGACTTTCATGGTGTTCGCCATGGCTGGTTAGACGCTGGCCTGGAGGGCCTTGGCCTTGGCCAACACCTGCTCCACGCCACCGACGTTGAGGAACGCCTGCTCGGGCACGTCATCGAGATCACCACGAAGGATCGCTTCGAATGACTCAACCGTTTCCTGCACGGGCACCGTCTCACCCGACACACCGGTGAACACTTCGGCCACGTAGAACGGCTGCGACAAGAAGCGCTGAATCTTGCGAGCCCGGTTAACGGTCTGGCGGTCTTCTTCAGCCAGTTCGTCCAGGCCGAGGATGGCAATGATGTCCTGCAGCTCCTTGTAACGCTGCAGGTTGCGCTGCACTGCGTTGGCAACGTCGTAGTGACGCTGACCGACAACCTCGGGCGCCAGAATGGTTGACGTTGATGCCAACGGATCCACGGCCGGGTAGATACCGAGTGCAGCAACCTGGCGGCTCAGCTCGGTGGTGGCATCGAGGTGCGTGAAGGTGGTGAACGGAGCCGGGTCGGTGTAGTCGTCGGCGGGCACATACACGGCCTGCAACGAGGTAATGGAGCGGCCGCGGGTGGAGGTGATGCGCTCCTGGAGCTGACCCATTTCGTCGGCAAGCGTGGGCTGGTAACCCACAGCGGACGGCATACGGCCGAGCAGGGTGGAGACCTCAGAACCGGCCTGCACGAAGCGGAAGATGTTGTCGACGAACA
>JAYTKG010000553.1:0-5696 GCA_043730435.1 Acidimicrobiia bacterium
ATTCATCTGCCTCGGTCTTGTTGCCTTCTTGGTGAGGCACCGCTCGGCCAGCCGCCGACCGCCGACCACCGAACGTAGAGTCGCGCCATGGCTCAGCGATCTGGCGGCTCTCATCGCCCTTGTCATGATTGGGGGTTTTGCAGCTCTAGCCGTGCCCATCGTGCGACGTCTACGCCGAGATCCCGTCGTGCTCGCAACGGTTGCCGGTATTGCAGTTCTGCTCTCCACCATCGTCTCGGCCATCGGCCGTGACACCGGGCCAGGCAGCGCCACCGGCGCCTTTTCGGGCGTCGCTCAGTTGAGTTCTCTCGTTGCAGTAGCCTGCGTGCTTGTGGCCCTGCCCGCCGATGCCAACGCAGCGGTCGAAGCTTCGGGTCCTCTGGACCCGGACCTACATCCCGAACGGAATGACTCAAAATGACATCGGACCCTACCGCCATCACCAACTCTGCTTACGCCGACGAATCCCCCTCCCCAACGTCCTCCACCACCCCTGAGCGAGGCCCGGCCGTCGCGCGTATCATCACTCGGTGCCTGTTGGGACTGGCAGCGCTGGCAGTTACCGCTTCCGCCGTCGTGATCGCAGTCGAGCAACGGCAACAAACCGCTATCCTACGCGATCAGGCCTGCTACGAGCGTGCCGCAGCAGTTGCTCAAGCTGTGTTGGTGGAGATCGGCAATAAGAAAGCACCGTCTTCGGACCCGGCCTTGCTCATCTTAGATTGCTGACCGCGATCACCTGCTGCATGGACAGGGCGCACTTGGCGAGGGCCAACAATCGGCGCATCGCCTTTCGCCCCTGGCTCGGAGGTCTCATCGCCGCGTGTGTAGTGCTCGGCCCGGCGTTGCGCCCAGGCGATCTCCTCAATCTAGATCTCGTGACCACGCCCCGCCTACGAGCCCCCGACTGGCGGTGGGGAGTCGGCCCTGGCGTCCCGCACAGGGTGCCGATGTACATACCGCTCTCATGGATCTCACACTTGATCACCGGAGCCACCATTATCAAGGTGCTGTGCGTTGTCATGCTGACACTTCTTTTCGCAGGTGTCTGGCGACTGGCCGCAAGCGGCGATGCCCGTGTTGACGCGGGTGTGGCTCTGTTCGTCACATGGAGTCCATTTACTGTCACGCGGGTTGCAGTTGGCCATCTGGGGGTGCTGTGGGCAATGGTCGCCGTTGCGTGGGGTGCGCCGATGTTGTTGCGTCTTGATGCAGCTAGTTCTAGGGCGACGCGGAGGCTGACGGGTGTCGCCGCATTTGGTGGGTTGATTCCCGGAAGCTGGATTCTGGCGGTCGGGGCAGCAGGAGTGATCGGCGGGCCGAGGAACGAACGTCGCGCCCGAGCCCGCCAGTGGCTTGCACTGCTCCCGCTGCATCTCATCTGGATAGTGCCTTCAGCCCTCTTTGCGTTGCTCGGTCCGCGGCTCGTCGGTTCCGAACACTTTCGACCTTCAATCGGTGTTCTGGCGCCCCTGGAATTTTTCGCGGGCTTAGGATTTTGGCGCGAGCCGAATCAAGTACTGGCTCCACCCTGGTGGCCCATCATCGCCTTGCTTGTGGCCGGACTGGCAGTGCTGGGCCTGCGTCCGACCCGAGCGCTCTTCGGACGCCCCTGGATCCTGATAACCGGCAGCGCCATCGTCGTCCCCATTGTTGCGGTCGTACCGCCCTTCTCGATCGCGATGTCGTGGCTGACGGGTTCTGCCATTGGTGCCCCGCTGCGCGAGATTCAGCGATGGTGGGGACTGGCGTTAGTCCTGCTTGCCCCATGTCTCGCGGCTGGTGCGCTGACGTTGGCCGATCGGTTAAGTTCGATTTTGCCACTCGTGCTGCCGTCAGCGTCAGCCCTCCTTCTCGCCGGAAACGGATTGTGGGGGGTTGGCGGCGCGCTGAAAACGATCGACTACCCGGTCGGCTGGTACACAACGGCGTCCTTTATTCGTCACCAAGCCGGCACTACGTTGGTACTGCCGTGGCATCAGTACATGGACGTATCCTTCGCCGACGGGCGCCGAACCCTCAATCCCCTGGCCGACTTTTTGCCTGGCGATATCGTGTTTTCGACCGATCCAGAACTCACCGCCGCCCAAGGCGAGGTGGATCCTCGTGGCGGACCGGCGGTGAAAGCACTCGATGACCCAGGCACGGCGAGCACCATTCTCGCTGGACTCGGGATCCGCTACATCGCTGCGGCGCATTTTGATTCATCCGACGAGCGGGTCGACCGTCTGGCGCTCACGGCGGGTTTCACGTCGGTGTACACCGACGCCGATATAACCTTGCTGCGGGTCGAGAAAACAGCGACGCGCAGTGTCGATTGGGGTTTTGGTCCGGTCGGACGAGTGTCGAAGGGCGACGCTCCGCTGGCCCTTGCGGGCGGGTCCGGATGGGTCCTCGATGGCCAACTCATCTCGGGCACCACAGCGGTTCTCGATCCTGGAAATCGGGAGGGATTCCTGTGGTATTGGCCCGCACTGGCCATATTGTTTGCCGATGGCGTCAGCCTGGTGTGGTGGGCGCGGGCAGCTTTTCCACGCGGCCGTCAATCCACTAGCTCGAGCACATCTGCTGAAGAGTGACGCATTCGGTACTTTTCGTTGCTGGACAACCGCGCAGCGGGCGGTTCCTGGCGTAGGTTACGACAAGAGAGCCGATGGACCAGTGTAATGCGCGCTGCGCCTTGTCCAGCGCTGGCGCAACGGCCTAATCTGTGTCGTCCGTCTCATGTCCGTAGCATGGGGGCGTCAATCTGTAAGAACGGCTGATGGGGGGGTCCCACATCGAACTTGCTCGGAGGCGTGCAAGTGGACACCGACCTGGGAAACGCAGGGGGCATCAAATCTTGAACGCACCACTTATCAGCATCGTCGTACCCGCATTTAACGAAGCGCAGCGCTTGCAGCGCACGCTCCCGCAACTTCGCGAGTTTCTGGCCGGTTGGGTCGCCGCGGAAACCATCATTGTCGACGACGGCAGCACCGATACCACCGCTATTGTGGCGGCTCGTGAACTCGACGGGCTCGATTTCTCGGTCATTCGGCTGCCGTGGAACAAGGGCAAGGGTGCAGCGCTACGTGCGGGAGTGTCGGCGGCGTGCGGCCGTTCGATCGTGTTGATGGACGCCGACCTGGCTGCTGGCCTGGAGAATTTGGACAACCTTTTGGTCGGGCTAGAGACGGCCGATATCTCCGTCGGATCCCGACATTTGGTTGGATCTCGAATCGAGTACGACAACCAAATTCGAGCTATATGCAGCAGATGGTTCGGCCGCTACGTGCGAGCCGTAACGCAAATCGAAGTGAGCGACACCCAGTGCGGCTTTAAAGCCTTCCGCTCAGAGTCGGCCAAGATGTTGTTCAGCCTGGCTGAGACTAGTGGTTTCGCCATGGATGTCGAGCTACTCGGACTCGCCCGTTTGCTCGGCTACAGCGTTGCCGAGGTGCCGATCTCGTGGACCGATCGGCCCGGCAGCAAAGTGAAGCTCGTGCGTGATCCGTTGAAGATGGCGGTCGACGTTGTCCGGCTGCAAAGCCGCCTGATCCGTCGGCGGCGAAATCTCGTCCCGCAGCTGCCGATCGGACGTCCGCCCGACCGTCCAATTACCATCATTCCGGGATCGCCCTTCGTCGTCAGTGGTGGGTCGTAGCCGTACGTGAACGTAACGATTATCTCGTGGCGCGAACTCGGACATCCCGGCTGGGGTGGCTCGGAAGTGTTAGTCGACAAAATCGCCGTTGGTTTAGCCAACCGCGGATTGCGGGTATCCTTGCTCTGCGCCGGGCCCGTTGGGAAGCGGCCCTATGAGGTCGTCAAGAACGGACGTCGCTTCAGCCAATACATCCGCACTCCGTTCGTGTGGCACCGCCTGCCACGCGCTGATGTTGTCATCGACGTGTCGAATGGCATCCCGTTCTTCGCCTCGCTGTGGCAGCGCAGACCAACGATCTGCCTTGTGCACCATGTCCACGGCAAGCAATGGCGCGACGCCCTGCCAGCGCCGGTGGCGGCATTAGGATGGTTTCTCGAACGACGGGTGGTGCCGAAGATTTATCGCCGTTTCTGGAGCGTCTCTCCGAGCACAACTACGAGTCTGCTCGGTATTGGCGTACGGAAGAACAAAATTCGCGAGATTCAAATCGGCACCGACGTCTCTGCGGCACGGCCAGATCGACACGAGCGCTCGTCGACTCCGCTTTTCGTGGTCATTGGAAGGTTGGTCCCTCATAAGGGCGTCGGCCGGATCCTCGAAGCCTGGCGAGAAATAGGCCCACAGGTTGGCGGGGAACTCGTCGTGATCGGCGATGGCCCGCAGCGGGCCGAACTTGAGGCTCGTGCGACACCCGCGACCAGATTCCTGGGATATGTCGACGAGGACGTGAAGGCCGACGTTCTGCGCCGCAGTTGGGCGTTGGTGCACGGCGCCTACCACGAAGGATGGGGACTGGTTGTGACGGAGGCGGCCGCGGTTGGCGTACCCTCATTGGCGTTTTGCGTCCCCGGCGTTCGCGATGCCGTCATCGACGGTTCGACCGGTTTCCTCGCCCGCGATCCGGCACAGTTGGTGGAGCTCTGGCTCAGGCTAAGCAACGACCCAGACCTTCGAGCCGAATTGGGCCTGAAGGCGTGGGAGCGAGCATCGGCAATGTCCTGGGACGCCGTTGCGGAATCTGTCGCCGACATGGTCGCGGAAATCTTCACGGGGTCGTGGTGAACGGGGCCATGGCATTCGGAGGAGAACTCCAGCGGACGATGACCCTGTTCAAGTTGTTCCGCAAGGAACCGACCGAGCCTGATCGTTTTTATACCTTCCTCGCCAACGACACCGTCAAACGATTGCTCGCCTTCGCTCCGCTGGCAGGTGCCGTCGTGCTCGACGTTGGAGGCGGCCCCGGCTATGTCGCATCAGCCGTTCGCGACGCAGGCGCCAGCTGCATCGTCGCCGAATATGCCGCTGCGGAACTCTTTCTTCATGGTCGCTCACCCGATGGCGCAATCCGCGCAGATGGGCAGGCACTGCCGATCCAATCCGGCGGGGTAGATGTGTGCCACTCGTCGAATGTGCTCGAACACGTACCAGATCCGCACGCGATGCTTGGGGAGATGATCCGCGTCACGCGCCCAGACGGGCTGATCTATCTCTCGTTCACAAACTGGTTGTCTCCGTGGGGAGGGCACGAGACATCACCGTGGCATTATCTTGGCGGCGATTACGCGGCCCGCCGCTGGCAGGGCAAGCACGCCGCGGCGCCGAAAAACCACTTCGGCCAAAGTCTGCATCGCGTCGATGTGGGTCAAGTGCTGCGCTGGGTCCGCCAGCGCGACGACATCCAGGTGCTGAGGTCGGGATCTCGGTATCTGCCGTCATGGACAAGTCCCATATTGCGGATCCCGGGTGTGCGTGAGGTCGCCGTTTGGAACCTGGAGCTGATCCTACGCCGCCGAACGTGAGTGCAACGGCTTGAATCAGGCACGCCCGAACCGTCGCGATATACGGCGCGTCGTCCCTGGCGTTCAGGCGTGGCGTGCGTGTTCGATGCTGATTGCGGCGGAGATCCAGCGCTCGTCGACGAGCAACCGCCAAGCGTGGACCTCAGCCGAATGCGGGCTCATGCCCCACTGACGATCACCAGTTCGTTGCCTTCGGGGTCGGCGACGCGCCAGCGATCCTGCGACTCGTCAAGGAGCCGACCACCGGC